>JAZORJ010000027.1:0-25098 GCA_045656525.1 Faecousia sp.
ATATTTCTTTCCAACTGTACTGAGGAGAACCTTTCCAACAGCGAGTATGTGACTAAATGGAATGGCGTTTTGCAGAATGGCCGCTTGATTGATGCTTTGCATAGAAAAGGATATACCCTTGTTTTTTTTCCTCACTATGAAATGCAAAAGAATCTGCACATGTTTACTGCGAATGATTGGGCTGTTACGATAGCTGATTTTTCCCACTATGATGTGCAACAGCTGTTAAAGGAATCCCGGTTGTTGGTCACGGATTATTCCAGTGTTTTCTTTGACTTCGGATATATGAAAAAACCGTGCTTGTATTATCAGTTTGACATTGATCAATTTCACAAACAGCATTATCAAGCCGGATACTTTAACTGTAAAACGATGGGGTTTGGCGAAGTGACAGAAAGGGAAGATGAGTTAGTTGATCTTTTGATAGAATATATTGAAAATGACTGTGCAATGAAAGAACAGCATGCAATACGGGCAGAAGGTTTTTTTGAGTTGCATGACGACCGAAACTGCGAACGTATATATGAAGAAATCCAAAAATTGGACAACGCAAGCAAGGAGAAATGATGAAAAGCAGCGGATTAGGAAAAAACATAGTGACTTCGCTTTTACAGCAGGCTGCTACTGTAATTTGTGGTTTTATTGTGCCAAGATTAATATTAAGCACTTATGGATCCGCTTACAACGGAATAGTGAGCTCTGTTGGCCAATTTCTATCCTGTATCACATTGCTGAGAGCTGGAATTGGAGGCGTAACGCGTGCTGCGCTATATCGAACCCTCGAATCTGGGGATATTGAAAAAACTAGCGGAATTATTAATGCAACAGAGATATTTATGCGAAAGATTGCGGCAATTTTTAGCGTTTGCTTAGTTTTGTTTGCTGCGGTCTATCCGGTTTTTGTGCAAGAGTTTGACTGGTTCTTCACGTTTACGCTGGTGCTCATTTTGGGTATTAGTACAGTGATGCAGTACTGCTTCGGGATAACAAATCAGTTCTTACTACACGCGGATCAGAAACTGCACGTATATAATATATGGCAGATTGTTGCAGTAGTTGTGAACACGATATTTTCGGTTGTTTTGATGAATATCGGTTGCAGTATTCATGTTGTTAAGCTTGGCAGTGCAGCAGCATTTAGTATAACGCCAATCATGATGTATCTGTATGTGCGGAAGAAATATGGGTTGGTAAAAAATGCTGCACCTGACCATAGTGCGATAGCACAGCGATGGGATGCAGCTGCGCATCAAGTTGCTGCCTTCGTACACAGCAATACAGATATCATGATTCTGACGGTGTTTACAGACATGTTGCAGGTATCTGTGTATGTGGTTTATACTTCAATCGTGAGTGGAATTAATCAATTGGTTATGTCAGCTGCGAATGCCATTGAGGCATCTATTGGTAAAATTGTTGCGCATAACGATGAAAACCTGCTTCGGGAGAAGGTTTCAGCATATGAATGGATTGTACATGTACTTAGTGTGATTCTGTTTGCCTGTGCGGCAATGTTGATTGTTCCGTTTGTGCTGGTGTATACACAAGGCGTTATGGATGTAAATTATAACCAGCCGCTACTAGGATATTTTATGTGTTTGGCGTATTGGATCAATATCATACGCTTACCATACCAAAATGTCATTGAAACAGCTGGCCACTTTAAACAAACAAAAAGAATGGCCATTATCGAAGCTGTTTTGAATGTTAGTATTTCTTGTATTCTGGTTGTTGTATTGGGAACTGTTGGTGTGGTTGTAGGTACAGTGATTGCTATGATGTATCGGACAATCGGTTATGCGATCTATACATCAAAAAATATATTAAAGGTGTCCTGTAAGAGGTTCGCAAAACGAATCTTTGTCAGCGTACTGGTGCTTGGAATCGTATTTGCAATGTATTTTGCAACCGGGATGAACCAGTGTTATGTAATGAATATCTCCAATTTTGGACAATGGATATTGTATGCAATTGGTACATTCCTTGTTGTAGCAATAGTGACAATAGGGGTCAATTTAGCGTTTTATCCGGATAACCCTCTTGGAGAAGGATTGCAGGCTAAAAGAAGGCGACAACATAATGCCATAAACATTGAATGAGGTAGCCCAGAGCATGTACATGAAAATGGTTGAATCCATGTGGTTTCAACTGAGGAAGACACAAATAATAGCAGAGGTGCTGGCATATGTCGAAGAGAATGTTCACATAGGGGCTGTCGAGCTTATACAGGTGTTGTCAAGAACATGGTGTGGAGAAAATATTATTAAGATTTTGGGGCAATGGAATGAAAACGATTTCGAATACTGTTATAGGTGCAATAAGAGCACAAATATGTGGAAAACAAAGCAAAATTTGGGGAGCTGTTCCCGACAACATACTTAATGAAGTATATACTTTCTCAAAAGCGCAGGATGTGGCGCACATTATTGCAGCGGAGATGCTTTCCCAAAAAACAATTACGAACCAAGAGATTGGTGCACTTTTTAAGAAGCAGCAGATATTGGCGGTATACCGATATGAACGAATGCACCAGGAATACACGGATATTTGTCGTGCGTTGGATGAAGCTGGCATTCCATATATGCCCCTCAAAGGTGCTGTGATGTGCCAGTATTATCCGGAGCCATGGATGAGAACAAGCTCGGATATCGACATACTGGTAAAACCAAAGGACATTCCGGCTGCTACGGAGGCCTTGGTAAGCAAACTATGCTACCAAAACAAGGGAACGAATGAACATGATGTGCAGTTGCTCGCTCCTAGTGGCGTACATTTAGAATTACATTTTGCAACTGTTGAAGACTATCGTTTGCCGGCAGCCAATAAAGTTTTGGAAACAATATGGACAGAGCATGCAGTTCCTTTAACAGGGCAATGCTATGCCATGAGTGATGAAATGTTTTATTTTTACCATATTGCTCATATGGCAAAGCATTTTCAGGAAGGTGGCTGTGGAATTAGGTTCTTTATAGATATGTGGCTGTTAAATCACCGTATAAAGTATAACAGAGCCCAAAGAGATGCTTTACTTAAGAAAGGTGAATTATTCGAATTTGCGCACAATATGGAGCGATTGTCGGAAATTTGGTTTGGGGAACAGTTTCATGATGAGATTACAAAACGGATTGAAAGCTTTATTTTAAATGGTGGTCTATACGGCAGTAAGGACAACAAGATGGCCACTACGCATGTGAAAAAAAACGGTCGTTTTGGCTATGCAATGTATTTGATATTTCGGCCCTATCATGAGCTTAAAGGAACCTATCGCATTCTTTATAAACATAAGTGGCTATATCCCTTTTGCCAAATGCACAGATGGGTGTCATTGCTTTGCAACAATGGATTCTCCCGCGCAAACCGTGTTTTAAATGATGGCGCAAAAGCATATGAGAGGGATGGCGACAGTGTAAAGCAAATGTTCATAGATTTGAATCTCGGCGATAAAAGCGCAAAAGGATAGATAAAAAGCAATATAAGAAGGGGACCAGATTAATCTGGCCCCCTTCTTATATATTAAAAACGATAGTATCCCTTAAACCATTTGGCGAAATTTCGCAGACCTTCCCGTATGCCGATTTGTGGTGTGAAACCATAGTCCGCTTCCAGAGCGGAACTGTCAGCATATGTAACCGGCACATCTCCCGGCTGCATACCTACCAGTTCGCGATGAGCATCGAAATCGTAATCCGCGGGAAGAACACCAGCGGACACCAGTTCTTCTTGCAATGTGGTGATATAGTCTAATAAGTTTTCCGGTGTGCCTCCGCCAATGTTATACACGGCGTATGGGGGTATGGGCAAGCCGTCTGCCCCAAGGCTTTTGGCAGGTGCGCCACGCATAACACGCAGAATTCCTTCTACAATGTCGTCCACATAGGTAAAATCCCGTTGGCAATTACCATAATTAAAAATCTGAATATTCTTTCCGGCAACCAATTTCTCGGTGGCAGAATAATAGAACATATCCGGTCTACCGGCAGGCCCATAAACGGTGAAGAAACGCAGGCCGGTAGAAGGGATGTCATAAAGTTTGCTATAACTATGGGCAAGCAATTCGTTGCTCTTTTTCGTAGCAGCGTATAGGCTCACAGGAGTATCCACCTTGTCGTCTGTGGAAAATGGGACTTTTTTATTCCCACCATAGACAGAGGAACTGGAAGCGTAAACGAGATGTTCCACAGGGTTGTGGCGACAGGCTTCCAGAATGTTATAAAAACCGATCAGATTGCTTTCGATATACACATCCGGATGGTCGATGGAATAACGCACGCCGGCCTGAGCTGCCAGATTAACCACTACTGCGGGATGATATTCCGCAAAGATTTGATCGACCAAAGCCTTGTCCGCAATAGAACCCTTGATAAACACATGCTGGACGGGACGGTTTACGGCGGCTTGCTCAATCAAAGAAAGCCGATACTCTTTTAGCTTCGGATCATAATAGTTGTTCATATTGTCAAGGCTGACAATTGTTCCGGAAGTCATTTCGGTCAGCAAGCGCAATACTAAGTTTGCGCCAATAAAACCGGGAGAGCCGGTGACCAAAATTGTTTTGCCATTTAAATCAATAGGCTGTTTCATATTCCGTCACCTCGTAATTCCCTTGTAACTCGCTTGCACATTCTGATAACTTTCCAAATTACCGATATCATAGCGACTTCCGGGCATTTCCATACTATGCATAACACTGTGCTGGCACATCCAGGCGACAAGACTGCCGGGAGCGTCGGTCTTACACCCATCTGCAATGGCACAACGAATCTTTTGTACATCCGCTGCGGTGTAAAAATAGAAAGGCGGTGTACACCAATTGGATTTCGGCTGTGCGGGCTTTTCTTCCAGAGAAAGCAGAACTTCCTTGTCGTTGATTTCCGATACACCGCTTTTGCTCAGCCGTTTGGAGTCGGATTCATAGTAGCGCATGACGCAGGATGTGCCTTTTTGCCGTGCGTATTGGATGAACTTCGTTAAGGAAAAGTCCAAAACATTGTCGCCTGCGATTACCAGCAAATCATCGTTTAATTGCAGCTGCTCAATGGCAAACTGAATGTCACATACTGCGCCAAGGCGCGTCTCGTTTGTGCTGGTGCCGTCGTCCACCACTGTGATAGGCAGGGGATGACCCTCCGCCCAAGACACGAAGTGATGGGCGAATTTGTGATTCGAGACCACAATGTACTCGTTTACCAATCCGGATGTGTGAATGTCATCCAACAACCAATCCAGAATGGTCTTTTCCCCCACTTTCAAAAGTGGCTTGGGGAAATTCTCCGTTAACGGATATAGACGCGTGGCGTAGCCCGCGGCAAGAATTAAGCATTTCATGAATTAAGCTCCTGCTGTTATTTTTGATTGGACAGACCATCTGCACTGCTGCACAAATGGAAGGAGTATTTTCCCTGCATTTCCGGGTAACTGGACAAATACTCCCGTTCGACTCGTTGTGCAATACTGTCTGCCTTGCTGGGGTCGATCAATGCCATGCAGCAACCCTTAAATCCCGCTCCGGAGAAGCGTCCGCCGTAAATGCCATCCGTTTCCGTCATAATTTCATAGAGGCGGATTTGTTCCGGGGCACCGCTTTCCCAGTTGTGGATGCTGCTCCAACCTGAGGCGAAGGATAGCTTTCCGTAGGTTTCCAAGTCTCCACGGCGCCAAGCATCTGCACCGGCTTCCACTCGCTGAAATTCGGTGTACCAATGCTCACAGCGCTTAGCCCAAGAGACGGGCAATTTGTCTTTGTGTGACTGATACACTTCCCAAGGGATGTCTCTGGCGTTAGCCTGATTGAATTTTCCGTATTCATATCCTGCAAATGCTTGGAGGGCGTATACACCGGCTCGCAATTCATCTACGCGCATATTGTATTTGCTGCCGGAAAGGTTGTGTTCCAATCCCGAAAAGAAAATGGCAATTTGGTAGGGTTTCATATTCGGGTTTGTGGGGATCAATTCATAATGATCATTCTGACAATCTAAATAAAGCAGATGATCCTTCCGACACAGAACTTCGCAACTTTGATCCAATGTACCTACATTGACACCAACATAGTTCTTTTCTGCACCAAAGGCGGTGGCAATCAACTCTTGCGCGGATAATTGTATATGATTAACTTTGCATAGCGCATCTAAAAATGCTAGTGTTACAGCGGCAGAAGAAGACAGACCACCAATGGGTAAACTGCCTTCAATTACCCCGCACAGGCCAGTTGAGAGGGCATATTTTTTAGATAAAAGCAAGGTTGCACCCCGGAGATAATCTGCCCAGTCGCCTGTTTTTTCACCAACTTCCCGAATGTGCCACTGGGCACGCTTAGAGAATTGAAGAGAGGCCATTTCAACGACACCGTTTTGCTTTGGACGGAAAGCAATGTGGATGCCCTTATCAATTGCCAAACCGGTTACTTTTCCCAAATTATGATCCGAGTGTGCGCCGATAGGGCAGATGCGGTAAGGTGCAAAAGAAACTCCTTCGGGATACCGATTATAAATTTCATAAAAACGTTCTTCGCAGAGCATGAAGCAACCTTCTTTCTTCTTCGATATTCCAAAGGTGTTGTTTTAGACGATAAAAACGCAAAATTTTGAATTTTCTGCTTTTTAAGTATAACACAAAAACAAAATAATGCAATACAAGATTTACAAAGACAGTATCATTCAAAAAAGCGAGGTGAGTGATCACCTCGCTTTTTGCTATGAAAATGGTTAAAACAATGGATTCAATCCAAGAATGCGCGCAGGGTCTGCACGGATGTTTTGGCATCGCCCAGCATCAGGAGCACCTGATCGGCCTCGTACAGAGGATTGGGCACGCCGGCGTAGCCGGGCTTGGTGTCGAAGTTACAGAACACAGCCATAGGAGCGTCCGCAACATTCAACACGGGCATGCCGTAGATGGGCGTGCCCTCGGCGGTGTTGGCGGCAGGGTTGGTAACATCGTTTGCGCCAATGACGATGGCAACATCACAAGTCGGGAACTCCGCATTGATGTCTTCCATCATGAACAGCTTATCGTAGTCGATATCCGCCTCACACAGCAGCACGCTCATGTGGCCGGGCATACGGCCAGCCACGGGATGGATAGCGAATTTTACCTCAGCGCCCCGGCGCTCCAAAGCGGTGGCCAAACGGGCTACATCTGCCTGCGCCTGAGACAGCGCCATGCCGTAGCCAGGAACAATGATGACCTTTTTGGCCTCCTGCAATTTTGCACCCACGCTTTCCACGGACAGTTTTGCGGCAGCGGCAGGCTGCTCTGCCGGAGCAGGTGCAGCTGCGGCTGTCCCTGCGGTATAGCCAATCAGTGTCTGGACGGATGCCTTGGCATCGCCCAGCATCAGAAGCACCTGGTCGGCCTCGTACAGAGGATTGGGCACGCCGGCGTAACCGGGTTTGGTGTCGAAGTTACAGAACACAGCCATGGGAGCGTCCGCAACATTCAGCACGGGCATGCCGTAAATGGGCGTGCCCTCGGCGGTGTTGGCGGCAGGGTTGGTGACGTCGTTTGCACCGATGACGATGGCCAAATCGCAATCTGCAAATTCCGCATTGATGTCTTCCATCATGAACAGCTTATCGTAGTCGATATCCGCCTCGCACAGCAGCACGCTCATGTGGCCGGGCATACGGCCAGCCACGGGATGGATGGCAAATTTTACTTCAACGCCTTTGCGTTCCAATGCGGCGGCCAGCTCAGCCACATCTGCCTGCGCCTGAGACAGGGCCATGCCGTAACCGGGCACGATAATGACCTTTTTGGCCTCTTGCAGCTTAGCAGCCACAGCGGCTTCGGTCAGCTTGGGAGATTCCTCGACGGCCTCTTCCTTGGGCTGTTCAGCTGTGATTGTGACGGTTGCGGTGGTTTTACCGGTCAAAATAGAACCCAGCTTCCGGTTCATAGCCTTGCACATGTCCTGTGTCAAAATCAGACCGGAGGCACCGACGATGCCGCCGATGGCAACCAGCAGGGGCTCATTGATGGCCATGCCTGCAATGCCGCCTGCCACACCGGACAGGGAGTTGAGCAGGGAAATGGTGATGGGCATATCCGCACCGCCCACACGCATGACGAAAACCACGCCAAGCACGAGGGACAGCACAGCAACCATGATTGCCCAAGCGTCCGCATGGACGGTTTGCAGCACGATGCCTGCAACGCAGGCAAGAGCCAGCAGCCCCATGATGATGCTGTGACCCGAAAGGGTCTTGGGCTTTGCGTCCAGAATGCGGGCCAGCTTACCGGCAGCGATCAGGCTTCCGGTGAAGGTTACGCCGCCGATGGCCAGAGCCAGACCGGCAGTAGCTGCTTCGAAAGCGGGAGCATTGCCGTTGACAGCGGTCACTGCGGCCACCAATGCGGAGGCAGCACCGCCAAAGCCGTTGAGCATGGCAATGATTTGGGGCATGGCGATCATCTTCGCCTTTGCTGCCCAATAGATACCAAAGCCGGTACCCACAGCCAGCGCGACGCACAGGGCGATGATGGCAGTTACGCCGACACCGCTTACCCGTGTGCCAAAAATCAAAGCGATTGCCAAAACCATAGCGGCAGCGGAGAGAAGGTTGCCTTTCACAGAGGTCTTAACCTTGCTCATGGAGGAGATGCCCAAAAGGACAGCAACTACACAAACACCGCAAAGGCCATAGTAGAGATACTCATTCATCTTCCTTTTTCGCTCCCTTCTTTACAAAGCTGCTGAGCATTTTGTGTGTCAGAGCGAAGCCGCCTGCCACGTTGATCATGGCAAGCACACCGGCGACAAGTGCCAAAACCAATGCCAGCCAGCCGTTAGATGTGAAAGCAGCGATAATGGCACCCAGCACCGTGATGCCGGACAGCGCATTCATGCCGGACATCAAAGGTGTATGTAACAGTGCAGGCACATTACGGATGATAATGTAGCCCAAAACTGCGGATACCACGAATAAAACAACCAGCAATACAGGACTCATACTTATTCTCCCATAGCTGCCAGCGCACCGGCGTGGACGACCTTGCCGTCCTTGGTGGTCAGCATGCCGCTGACGATATCGTCGCTTTCGTCCAGATTCAGGTAGCCGTCCTTGGTCAGGTACTTTACCAGATTGTACATATTGGCGGCGTACATAAAGGTGGAGGACTCTGCCAGCATACCGGGAATATTCTTGATGCCTTCGATAATAACACCGTGCTTAACATCACGGACACCGGGGGTGGTGATGGAGCAGTTACCGCCTTGGTCAATGGCAATATCCACGATAACGGAGCCGGGCTTCATGGACTTGACCATTTCTTCGGTAATCAGAATGGGAGCCAGCTGACCGCCAACCAGTGCGGACAGGAATACGATGTCCATGTTGGGCAGAACCTTGGCGATCAGCTCACGCTCGGCAGCCAGAACATCCTCGGGCAGAGCCAGAGCGTAACCACCCTGACCGATGGCCAGCTCGGGAGCAACACCGGATTCCACCAGCTGCGCGCCCAGAGAGGTTGCCTGCTCGGCAGCAGCGGGACGGATGTCGATTGCGTAGGTCTTTGCGCCCAGACGCTTACCGGTTGCCAATGCCTGCAAGCCGGCAACGCCAACGCCGGCCACCAGCATATTACAGGGCTTGATCATGCCTGCGGCGGTGGGCATCATGGGGATGAACTTGGTCAGATCGGAAGCGGCCATCAGTGTGCCCTTGTAACCTGCACAGGTACTCATGGAGGTCAGAGCGTCCATGGACTGAGCGCGGGAAATACGGGGCACACCTTCAATCGCCATACTGATGATACCGGCTTCTGCCATGTGCTTGACCATCTTGTGGTTTACGGGAGCAGCGGGGTGGATAAAGGTGATCAGGTACTGACCCTTGTGCATCATATCTACTTCGTGCTTGCCGGTCTGCTCGTTGAACAGGGGCTCTTTGACTTTCAGGATCAGCTCGGCAGCGTCGTACACTTCCTGAGCGGTGTCGCACATCACAGCACCGGCTGCTGCGTATGCATCGTCAGCGTGGGTAGCGCCTACACCGGCACCTTTTTCTACCAAGACCTTGTGGCCGTCAGCCACATACTTTTTGACAGTATCAGGGGTTGCTGCCACACGGGCTTCGTCGTGCATAATTTCCTTGGGAATACCGATAATCATAATAAGTTCCTCCTGTGTAATTTATTTTTTTGCGGCTGAGCCGCTGGATTACAGCTTGGGGATCACTGGGGTGTCCTGCTTTACAGTTTCCAGTACCACATAGGTACGAGTCAGGGACACACCGGGGATCTGCTTAATGTCGTTGAGCACCTTGGTCAGCTCATCACCGGAGCCTACGGTCACCCGGGCCATATAGTCAAAATCGCCGGTGAGGTAAAAACACTCCATGACACTGGGGTGAGCGCCCATCTGCCTATTAAAGCTTTCGTTGTATTTGGGATGCTCCAAACGGACAGAAATCAGAGCCTGCGTACCGAAGCCGGCTTTTTGCTCGTCAATGACTGCGGTGTAGCGGCGGATCAGTCCGGAGCTTTCCAGCTTCTTCATACGCTCGATCACGGCGGAAACGGATAGGTTTACTTTTGCGCCGATCTGGGATGCGTTCATCCGGGCATCCTGAGTCAGACAGCGAATAATGCCAACATCGATTTTGTCCATAGGTTACTCCATTCCAAGGTGCGTTTACCTTACTGTATTATACAAGCAATACCGATAAAATTTCAATATTTTGAAAATTATCGATAAAGTTTGTTGTAAAATATATTATACACAATAAATATTTTTGTTTCAATGCCGATTTTCCGCATATGACAAGAATTTTTATGCCCCTTTGAATCCGAAAAGTACGGACGACCATTGGCCATCCCCTAAATGTATCGAAAATATATAAAAGCGCGCAGTATAATTCCACTTTGTTTACAGATACTAACAGCGTAATTTGTAAAATTATTGTAGGGCGGGCGGCTGGTAGCCGCCCCTACAAAACGCACCAACATCTCAAATGTAGGGGCGGCAACCTGCCGCCCGTCAAATGTATCGTAAAAGGAGAAAGATATATGAAAGCAACTGGCATTGTCAGAAGAGTGGATGACCTCGGGCGTATTGTGATTCCCAAAGAAATCAGAAGAACCCTCCGCATCCGTGAGGGAGATCCACTTGAAATTTACACCGAGAAGGACGGGGGCGTGATCTTCCGCAAGTATTCCCCCATGGGAGATTTGCAGGAATTTGCGGCGCAGATGTGCGACGCCATCGGCTCCGGCACCGGGCACATGGCGGCGGTGGCGGATCGGGATGCCATCATTGCCCTGTCGGGCCTTCCCAAGCGGGACCTGATGGACAAGCCCAATTCCGAGGAGCTGGAACGGCTGATGGAACAGCGTCAGCATTACCGCTTCACCTCCGGGGATGCCCCTGTGCGGGTCACCGACGGGGTGGAGAAGTATCATCTGGGCGTGGCCTCTCCCATTTTGTGTCAGGGCGACCTGATGGGCTGTGTGATGCTGCTGCTGGGGGAGCACGACGAGCCCTTGCAGGAATCCGACCAGAAGCTGGCGCAGATTGCGGCCAATTTCTTAGGCAGTCAGATGGAAAACTGATGCAATCCCGGCAGTATTTTACTGCCGGGATATTTTTGTATACTTTCAGCGAAATCTGTGGTAAAATGGCGAAAAACCTCGAAGGAGAAACAACATGAAAGCGTGGATTCAAAAACACAGCATTGCACTTTCCCTGTTACCGGTCATTGCCGTGATGGTGATGATTTACAGCTTTTCCGCCCAGACGGGGGAGCAGTCCGGTGCTATGAGCGGACAGGTCACCACTTGGCTGATCAACCTTTTTGCGCCGGATTTTGGGAATATGCCATTGGATCAGCAGGAGAGCCTGCGTTATACCGTGGGTTTTGCGATTCGTAAGCTGGCCCATTTTTCGGAGTATGCTCTGCTGGGCTTTTTGCTGATGCTCCACATTGCCCAGATTCAGAAGAAAATGGCGGTACGCCTGCCTTGGCTGTGGGCGTGGGGAATCGGCACGCTGTATGCGGCGTCCGATGAATTCCACCAAGGCTTTGTGGCAGATCGGGGCCCCTCTGTGGTGGATGTGCTGATCGATAGCAGCGGCGTCATTGTCGGTGTTCTGTTGATGGCGTGGCTTCTGTACCGTCGTAAACGGGAAGAAAAGATTGCTTTTTGTCGTATACTGTGATAAAATAGTTAAGATTTGCGGTTTTTATGCCGCTTTTTAACACTTGGAGATCATTTTATGGCAAGAGAAATGCAATACAATGAGAATATTGCTTGGGCCAAATTGCGGAAAAAGTCCCAAGCCCGGGGCCAGAGCAGAGGCGACCGCAGGGAAACCATCCTGTTATGCGTTGCAGTTGCCTTGGCACTGATAGCGGGCGTTGCAGCTTATGTACTGACCCATCAGGTCAAGCCTTTGACGCTGCCGGAGTCCGTGACGATTCAGTCCGTGGTAGCGGCGGCGCAGTCGGATGTGCAGCCGGAGGATTTTGTACAGGGTCTGGAAAATACGGGCATTGAGGTGGAGCTTTCCTATGACGCCCAAAAGCTGGGCCGGCAGAAAGCAAAGCTGACCTTCTTCCGCAAGAATGAGGTCTGTACGCAGACGGCGGAATTATATCTGTTTCATTTAGAGCCGTCCCTGACCTTCGCACAGGGAGAGAATATCGATCTGGATATCCGGGCTTATGTTCCGGATGAAAGCATTGAAGCGGAGTTTATCACGACCCCGGAGCCGGGTGCTTGCGGCGTTTTTGATCTGCAATTGCTGTGCGCAGGAAAGGAATACACCGTGCAGTACATCGTCACGGAGACCGTTGCCCCCAAGGGCACGGGAAAAGAGGTGACTGTGGAGGCAGATACACTTCCGGATGCGTCTGCGTTTGTGGAGAATATTGTGGATGATACCCCGGTGACGGTTTCTTACAAGGAAGAACCGGAATTTATCGTGGCGGGCCAGCACAAGGTGACATTGATCCTGACAGACCTGTTCGGCAACACCGCTGAGGTAGTAGCCACTGCCAATGTGGTACCAGCCGCCGACGGCCCCAAATTTGAAGGCTTGGAGCCGGTCTATTTGCAGGTTGGCGGTACCATATCCTATAAAAATGGCGTATCCGCAACGGATGCCCAAGACGGCACGCTGACTTTTACCATTGATTCCGGAGATTTCGATAACGCCAAGGAAGGTACATATAAAGTGCTGTACCATGCGGTAGACTCTGATGGCAATCGGCTGACCGTTCTGAGAACAGTCGTCGTGGAAAGCAAAACCGGGCAGAAGGTGCGGGAAAAGGCGCAGGCGGTGTTGGATGAGATCATCAAGCCGGGCATGACCCGGGATGAGCAGATCTATGCAGTGTTCCGCAGGGTTTGGCATTTTGTGTGGTATTCCGGAACTTCTGATAAATCCAGCGTGGAAAATGCCGCCTATGAGGGCTTCTCCACATGGTCAGGCGACTGCTATACTTATTATGCCATGGTCAAAGTGATGCTGGACATTTTGGAGATCCCCAATGTGGAGGTCGCCCGTGTGGGCGGCGAGAGCCGACATTGGTGGAATCTGGTGGAATTTGAGGACGGTAAATACTATCATGTGGATGCAACGCCCCATCGCTACACCAACATGGAGCATTTCAAAATGACAGAAAGCGTCATCGTTGCCTACACCAACGATCCGAAGGTCGCCGGTTATCGGCCCAATTATTATGTGTACGACCATACATTGCCCCAGTATCAGGACATCCCAATCGCACAATAACAAAGGCACCCCGTTGGGGTGCCTTTCTTTTATCCACAGATTTGGCGGAACAGATCCATATATTTCTGGGCGGGTACATTCCAGCTGAAATCCTGACACATATCCCGGTATTGCAAATTCCGGAAGCCGTCACGATTGTTGTGGTACAGATGCAGACAACGCTTCACAGAAGCAAGGAAATCGTCGCCGTTGTAGCTCTGGAAGGTGAAGCCCAAACCGTTTTCACCGTTTTCGTCCGCCGGGGGAACGGTATCCCGTAGGCCGCCGGTGGCGTGGACGACGGGGACGGTGCCGTAGCGCATGGCGTTCATCTGGCTCAGGCCGCAGGGCTCGGATTTGGAGGGCATGAGATAGATGTCACCGCCGGCGTAGATCCGTGCCGCAAGGCCAAGATTGAAGGTGATCTGGGCGCTGACCCGGTCGGGATATTCCGCCGCCAGCTCCCGGAAGAAGGCCTCAAACTGAGGCTCACCGGTGCCGAGAATCAGAATCTGACAGTTATCCTCCCACAAAAGCCGCCGGGCGATATAGCACAGCAGATCCAATCCCTTGTGGCCGGCCAAACGGGTGACCATCACCAGCAAAGGTGCGTCCGGATTTTGGGGAAGTCCCACTTCCTGCTGCAAAGCGGCCTTGCAGGCGGCCTTGCCGGCAACGAAGGTGTCGGCGTTGTAGTGCGCAGGCAGATGGGGATCGGTCTCGGGATTGAAGGTTCCTACATCAATGCCGTTGGTGATGCCCCGCAGCTTCCAAGCGGCGTGGGACAGAATGTTGTCCAAGCCGTGAGCATAATAGGGATACATCAGTTCCCGTGCGTAGGTTTCCGAGACAGTGGAAACGATGTCGGCGGCTTCAATGGCACCCTTCATGACATTGACCTGACCGTGCATATCCAAGCAGCTCCGGTATTCCCAAGGCAGAGCCAGCACATCGTCAAAGAAGTAGCCGCTGGCCCAACCCTGATATTCCACATTGTGAATGGTGAACATGGTTTTTGTCTGGGAAAACCGAGTTTGATACCACGCTTTCAGGAAAACGGGCACCAGAGCGGTCTGCCAGTCGTTGCACTGAATCACATCGGGGATAAAGGACAGATGGCACAGCGCATCCAAACAGGCTTTGGAGAAGAAGGCGAACCGCTCGCCGTCGTCAAAGTCACCGTAGATGGGGCCGGGACGGTTACCGAAGTAATAATCGTTGTCGATAAAGTAAACTGTCACGCCGTCTGCCCGGTTTGTCAGCCGCATCAGACCGGCGTACTGCTGACGCCAACCCAAGGCTACATCAAAGTGGCATACCTGTTCTACCGCATAATTGGGGTTGTCCTTGATTTTTTTGTAGTAGGGTAGAAAGAGAATCACATCGTTGCCGTCAATCCGGGAAAGGGCGGCAGGCAATGCCTCCATTACATCTCCAAGGCCGCCGGATTTGATATAGGGCGCGCCCTCGGAGGCCATCATGGCAATTCTCATACGATTTCTCCTCTTCTTACCACCAGAGGATGGCTGGGGGTACCGCAAAGCTTTGCGCCGGGACGAACGGTTACATCCTTATCCAGAATCACGCACTCCAACTGTGCGCCCTCACCCACAACGGTGTCGTTCATGATAACGCAGTTTTTTACCTGCGCATCCTTGCCCACGGTGACCTGCCGGAACAGCACAGAATTTTCTACCGCGCCTTCCAGCATGCAGCCGTCTGCCAGAATGGAGTTTTTGACTTGGCAACCCTCGCCGTAGTAGCTGGGCACCCGGTCACGGACTTTGGTAAACACCGGATGATTGCCCTCAAACAGATCGTGACGGGTTTCGGCATCGATCAGCGCAAGGGTGTTGGTGAAATATTCATTTACGGATTCATTGAACAGCGCTGTTCCCTCAAAGGCGTACACATTGATGGTAACCGAATTTTTCTGCCACTGGCCCAAAATCAGATCCCGGTCCATGTGGAACAGGTTTCGGGAAATGAATTCCCGGATGGTGCTGCGCAGATATTCCTTGGACATTACGAACATGTCCATGGATGCCAGATAGTCTGCCGGGGCGATGTAGTCCACGGCGATATCGGCAATTCGACCCTTTTCGTCCAGCTTCAAGGCCAAGTCCAGCTGTTTTTTGCCGTTGGCAATGCCGGCCTTGGTGACCACGGTCACGTCCTTGCCGCTTTCAATGTGGGATGCCAGCACTTTTTGCAAATCAATGTTGCTGATGACTGCGGAGTCGGCGATGATGACATATTCGTCGTCAGGGCCGTATTGCAGCACATCGATTGCCTCGTGAATGGCGGAGAGCTTACCGTGATAGGTGTCGGTCTTACTCATGGCATAGGGCGTCAAAAATTCCAGACCGCCTTCTTCCAGTTCCAGACCCCACTCCTCACCGGAGCCGATGTGGTTCATCAGGGATTGATAGTTGTGGCGGGTGATGATGCCCACATGGCGCACACCGGCGGCGCACATGTTGCTCAGATGGAAGTCCACCAGACGGTACCGGCCACCGTAAGGCAGGGAAGCGATGGTTCGCTTATCTGTCAGCGCGCCAAGCGTTGCATCGTTGGCGAAAATAATACCCATTACATTCATGGCGATCCCTCCTTACAGCATGTCACCGGGCGCAAGCACGGTGTTAGATTCCACAACGGCACCCTTACTGGTAACGCTGATCTTCTTTTTGTCCTTGGGGCCGAAGGCACCGCCTACAACGGCGTTGCGGCCAACACAGCTGTTTTCACCCAAAATGGCGTGGCGAACAATGGCACCGGGTTCGATCACAACACCGGGCATCACCACGGAATCCTCCACCACTGCGCCCTTGCCTACCGTGCAGCCAATGGAAATGATGCTGTGGGTCACACTGCCATAGATCTCGGAGCCCTCTGCGATGAAGCAGTTGACAGTCTTTGCGTTTTCGTCGATGTAAGAAGAAGGCAGGGCGTTGTTCCGTGCGTAGATCTTGGCACGCTCGTCACCACGGATGTCAAACTCCGGATTCTTGCCCAGTAACTCCATGTTTGCTTCCCACAGGGAGTCGATGGTACCCACATCTTTCCAGTAGCCGTCGAAATTGTAGGCCATCATCTTATGTCCCTGATTCAGCAGGTTGGGGATGATATTCTTACCAAAGTCGTAAGAGGAATTTTCATCGTCCTCGTCGGCGATCAAAGCCGCACGAAGCACCTCCCAATTGAATACATAAATGCCCATAGAAGCATTGGTGGACTTGGGAACCTTGGGCTTTTCCTCAAATTCGTAGATGGCATTATCCGCATTGGTGTTGAGGATGCCGAAACGGGATGCCTCTTTCAGGGGGACCGTACGCACAGCAATGGTGCAGGAAGCCTCGTTTTTCTCGTGATAGGCCACCATGGCGGCATAGTCCATCTTGTAGATATGGTCGCCGGAGAGGATAACCACATAATCGGGATCATACCGGTCAATAAAGTCGATGTTTTGATAGATGGCGTTGGCAGTGCCCTTGTACCAGCCGCTCTTCTTGTCATGTCGCTCATAGGGAGGCAGGACCTGCGCGCAGCTGTGGGTTTTGTTCAGGCCCCAAGGCTGGCCGTTGCCGATGTATTCGTTCAGCTCCAAGGGCTGATACTGGGTCAGAATGCCCACGGTATCAATACCGGAGTTGACACAGTTGCTCAAAGGGAAATCAATAATGCGATATTTTCCGCCAAAGGGAACAGCGGGTTTGGCGGTGTTCTCTGTAAGAACCTTTAAACGGCTGCCCTGACCACCGGCCAGCAGCATGGCGATACAGCGCTTTTTTTGGAAGAACATAGTCAATCAGCTCCTTGTGTAAAATGAGTATAAAACGATAAATACCCATTTATTATCATATCATATAATTTCGAATCAGGAAAGAGTCAAACTGGCTAAATTATTCAACCAATTTCTGTCGGCTTCGACAATGCTCTGCCAAGATACGGGAGGAGAATCGGGAATTTCAGCGGAATTTAACCGCTTTTCCATCCAAATAACGCCAAGCCGCCGGCCAAATTTGATGCCGCACCCGGGGAACTCAGCACAATAGGTGTAGCCCACCTTTTCGTGAAAGCGCAGACTGCCCTCGTTTTCGCTGGTAATCAGGGCGTAAATGATGTGATAGCCTTGCTTCCATAGAATCGCCTCTACGGCGGCGTAAAGCATTTTTCCAATACCCCGGCCGTGAATTTCCGGTGACAAATAGACGGAAACTTCCGCACACCAGGCATAAGCAGCCCGTTCAAAGGGAAGACTTCCGTAGGCGTAGCCCAAAACCTGACCGTTTTCTTCCCAAACCAGCCAAGGACATTGGGCGGTATACGCGAAAAACCGCTGGGTGAATTGCGGCAAAGTGGGCGGCGTGTATTCAAAGGAAAAGGTGGTATTTTCCACATAGGGGGCATAGATCGCCAACATGGCGGGGATGTCTTTTTCGGTTGCAATTCGGATCATAGATAACCTCTCAAATATGTCATGGTGTCCTTCGTAATGACAGCAATTCCTATACATTCATTTTATTACACCGAAAACCAATCGTCAAGGTTGACAATTGGCCATTCAAGGAATAAAATGGTCATATCTGATCTTAAAGGAGGGAACACCATGGATGCCGGCAGTAGTGGCAATATACCCGGACGAAGTAGACGGTTGGCACTGTGGTGCCGCCCGTAAGTTTCGTCTGCGCATATTGTCTTCCGAATACATAAATTGGAGGAGAATATATGGCAGAACGCTTTGAAATTATGGAAAAAGCCCTGCTGAAAATGCTGGATGAGAAGAAGTACCTGCCCTTGCGGGAGATGCTTTCTACCATGAATCCCAGCGATGTGGCAGGGCTGTTTGCGGATATTGAGGACTCAAAAATTCCTCTGGCTTTCCGCTTGCTGCCCAAAGAGCTGGCAGCAGAAACCTTTGTGGAAATGGAACCGGACGCACAGGAGCTGCTGATCCGGAGCTTTTCCGACAACGAATTGAAAGAAATCATCGACGAGCTGTATGTGGATGACGCTGCGGATCTGGTGGAAGAAATGCCTGCCAATGTGGTCAAGCGAATTCTCAGACAGGCAGACCCGGAAATGCGCAAGTCCATCAATCAGATCCTGCGATATCCGGAAAACTCTGCCGGTTCGCTGATGACCACGGAATATGTGGCCCTGCGTCCGGAGATGACGGTGGAGGAAGCCATTTTGCGCATCCGTCGTCAGGGCGTGGACAAGGAGACGATCTATACCTGCTATGTGACCGAGGGGCGGAAGCTGATTGGCCTGATCACCGTCAAGGATCTGCTGCTTGCGGATGATGACGAGATTCGGGTAAAGGATATTATGTTAACCAACATCATCTCCGTCACCACCCACACCGACCAAGAAGAAGTGGTGCGGATGTTCGATAAGTACAACTTCCTTGCCCTGCCGGTGGTAGATGGCGAAAACCGATTGGTGGGTATCGTCACCGTTGACGACGCTATGGACGTCATGGTGGACGAGGCCACCGAGGATATGGAGCTCATGGGCGGTATCTTGCCGTCGGAAAAAACCTACATGAAAAGCTCCGTCTTTGAGCTTTTTAAGAACCGCATCCCGTGGCTGATGCTTTTGATGGTCTCGGCCACATTCACGGGCCTGATCATCACCGCTTTTGAGGGTGCGCTGGCGGCGCAGGTGGCCTTAACGGCCTTTATCCCCATGCTCATGGGTACCGGCGGTAACTCCGGTTCTCAGTCCAGCGTTACGGTGATCCGCGCGCTGAGCTTGGGAGAGCTGACATTTTCCGACATCGGCCGTGTGATCTGGAAAGAACTGCGCACGGCGATTCTCTGCGGCGTTGTATTGGCTGTGGTCTGCTTTGCAAAAATCTGGTTGGTAGATCGGATGCTCATGGGCAATGAGGACATCACTCTGCTCATCAATGCCGTTGTGTGCCTGACCCTAGCAGTGACGGTGGTGTGCGCGAAATTTGTGGGTTGCATTCTGCCCATGGTGGCAAAAGTCATGGGTCTTGATCCGGCTGTGATGGCCAGCCCTTTTATTTCCACCATCGTGGATGCGTTGTCGCTACTGGTATACTTCCTGTTTGCCAATATGCTGTTGGGAATCTGATAAAACCGCCCGGTAAATTACCGGGCGGTTCGGTTTACTGATACATGGAAAGGCCGGGGGCTTGGGAAGCAAGCCGGCTGGCCTGATACAGAATCACAGCCACTTCTCCACGAGTCAGCTCCGTGATGCCGTTGATGGCAATGCCGTTGTCATTCATGGCAATTACCGCAGACATTGCCCAGTCGGGCACTTCCTTGTCCACCGGTTTTGCGCTGGCGGAAATGGACAGATCCATGGCGTTTTGCAGCATCACCGCCGCTTCTGCGCCGTTGATAGGTGCATCCAGACCCAATGCGCCGGTTTCGCTCACCGGCAATTTGGCGGTCAGCCCGGAACGCATGGCGGCGGCCAGATAGGGCTGCAACCAGGCGGGAACCTGATCCGTATAGCCGGTGTAGGCTGCGTTTTCATCCACTGGGATATCCAGCACTTTGATCACCATAGCAAGAAAATCCCCCTTGCTGACAGGCTTTTCTGCCCGGAAGCATTGACTGCCACCGATTTGTTCCCCAACGAACAGACCAGTATTTTTCAGCCATTCTGCTTCAAAGCGGCAGTCAGAACCCACGGTGTCCGTGTACTGGGCGGTGTTGCCGGGTTTGAGAATGCTCACCGTGACAGTGGCCTCTCGGGAAACATTGCCGGCAGGGTCTGTGGCGGTGAAGGTAAAGGAGTCCACGCCTACCTTATTCTTTTTCGGGGTGTAAAGGAAGGTGCCGTCCGCCCGTACTTCCACCGTGCCCCGCTTCGGCTGACGCATAACAGAATAAGTCAGAGCTTTGCCCTCCGGATCGGAGACCTTCAAACTGCCCTGATTGGGCAGATTTTTGTAGGTTTCGATGGCCTGATCCTCGGCCACGGGCGCCTGATCGGTCTTGCCTCGGATGGAAATGACGGTGGTGGTTTCCGTATCCACTCGGTTTTCGTAGATGGGCAGGTATGTGACCACGGCCTGCTGATCCTGTTGGGTCGGCAAAGGAAGAAAGGTCATTTTTGTCATTTGCTCGGCGGTGAGAATATCCCCGGCACGGAGCACCCGGGTACCCAGCATGACAGTGCCGGTTTTGGCATCCGGCAGATCTGTGATGCAGATTCCTACCAGCGGTTCTTCACCGGAGAAGTCCTCTGCGCTGAAACAGTAAGTGCTGTCACAGTCCACTTCCAGCGCAGTAACGCCCACCGGAATGAAAAGCAGACACAACGCCAGCGCACAGGTGCGGAAAAAGGATTTTGAGAACATGAATAAACCTCCTTGGATTTGTGTTCGGTGGTATTGTTTGCCAAGAGGGGGAATTTTATTCATGAAATACAGAAAAGGGCAAAAAGGTTGCGGTGTAACGAATTTTGTGGTATGCTGAAAGAAAAGGGGGGAGTACCATGAAATATGCAAAATGGATCGCACTGTTTCTGGCTGTGGTTGTTTTTGTTGCCGTTTGCTGTTTGATAGACTACGAAGCACTGATTGGGGAAGTGGGTGCGCGGCTGGTAACGCCCTTTTCGGAAATGGCGTACGAAAGACCGGATGTGGAGCAAATGGAAACGGATCTGGCCAATTGCCGCATTGAAGCCCAATCCGGCACGGATAAGGATGCCTTGATGGAGCAGGTGTGGAAGGTCTATAACTTTTATAATACCTTCTATACCCAGTATAATCTGGCCAGCATCTATTATTTTAAGGATATGACGGATGCATCGTGGGAAGCAGAATACAGCTACTGCGCCCGAAATGCTGCCAGCGTGCATGCCATGCTGGAAGAAATGTTCTATGCTTTGGCGGATAGTCCCCTAAAAGAACAGCTGGAACAGGATGAAGCCTTTGGAGAGGGCTTTTTTGACAGCTACTCCGGAGAATCCGTGTGGGACGAAACCTTTTTGGCTCTGATGGAGCAGGAAGCGGTTTTGGAAGAAGAATATTACGATGTCACTTTGCGATATCAGGATCTGGAATCCTATTCCGATCCGGCTTTCGATGCGTGCGCAGCGGATTTGGCAGAGGTGTTCGTGGAGTTGGTAAAAGTGCGTCAGGAAATGGCGGAATATGTAGGCTACGAAAATTACGCGGATTTTGCCTATGATTTTTACCACTACCGGGACTATACTCCCCGGCAGGCGGAAAGCTATTTAAAGCAGATCCAGAAAGAACTGGTGCCCCTGTACCGGCAGGTGGAAAGCCGAGGTGGGGCAGAGAATGCCGAGGAATTTTGCAGACCGGCGGAGGCCTATGCCTATGTGGAAAGTGCCGCGCAGGCCATGGGCGGCGTGGTTGGCAATGCCTTTAAGGTGCTCCGGGAAGCGGAGCTTTATGATATTACATACAGCGACAAAAAATACGATGGCTCTTTTGAAGTATATCTGCCGGATTATGCCGCACCCTATGTATTCATCGACCCCGCAACAACCCAGCAGGACAAGCTGACCTTCGCCCATGAATTCGGCCATTTTTGCAATGATTTTGCTTCTTGGGGAAGCGTCGTGGGGGTGGATGTGGCGGAAGTTTTTTCCCAAGGCTTGGAATACCTCAGCCTGTGCTACGGCGATGAGGCCGGAACACTGACGGAAATGAAAATGGTGGACTGCCTGCGTATCTATGTGGAGCAGGCGGGCTATGCCACCTTTGAGCAGGAAGTCTACCGCTTGGAAGACCCCACAGTGGAAAGCGTTTTTGCTTTGTATGAGGAAATCGGCATATCCTTTGGCTTTGATTCTTGGGATTGGGAGCCTAAGGGCTTTGTGCTGATCGGGCATTTTTACACAGATCCGCTGTACATTATCAGTTATGTGGTCAGCAATGATGCGGCGTTCCAGCTGTATCAGATGGAGCAGGAGGAGCCCGGAACGGGACTTGCGCTTTTTGAGCAGGAGCTTGCCACAGAGCAGACCTATTTTCTGAGTTTCGTGGAGGAAGCCGGACTGGAAAGTCCCTTTGCCCCCGGCCGAGTTGAGAAAGTCAGACAGCTACTGGAATCGGTACTAGGGTAACACGTAGGGGCGGCCATTGGCCGTCCGTTACCGCAGCCGATGTCGCACAAGCGGACGAGCAATGCTCGCCCCTACGCCCATATACCGACATTTACCATGTAGGGGCGGCAACCTGCCGCCTGCAAAAATAACAGCGGAGTGAAAATTCACTCCGCTGTTGTATTCTTTGTTTAGGCTTCGGTAATTTTACCGTCGAGTTGATTTTCAAGGAAGAATGCGCCTACCATTTCTTCAACATCCTTATGGTAATCAATTTTCACATCGTTATATCGCGGATATGCAACAGTGTCATTGCCCATAGTAGGTTTGGATCTCTGGTCATATTTAGGATTGCGCTTACTATGGATGGTATATCCGATATTTCCGCGCTTATCAGGATCATTATAAGTCTCAACCACAGATTTAACAGCATTCTCGAGTCTCATCTTAACAAGTTCGACGTCGCGAACAGCAACTTTCGCTTGCTTTGCAGAACACTTAAACGGAACGATTGCATAATTCAACTTTTTTACATTGCCGCAATGGGGACACTTAAGATCAATTGCAACATTAACAGAAGCGCTAGCACTTGCAGTAATTTCGGAAACTACACCGTCGTTGCTGGAAGGATGACGAATGCCGTTATAAACAGCCTCATTTTTGCTGGTGGTATAAGAGACAAATTTCGCAAACTCTTCCGAGGTCTTAATCTCTGCCATGGTATTACATTTGCTACAAGTAAGTGCCTTAAACTTCTCCTTAGCTTTCTTAATTACGAAAAGCAGGAAACCGAAAAACATTGTTGCAAAAATGCCAATCATACCGAAGATACTGAGGAAACTAAGAGCATCAACAGCACCTCCCAACACGCTGGGAACTACTGCAAGAGCGATTGAACCATACAACCAAGGCATAATTTCCTTTTTGCGTGCATCAGCCTCAGCTATAGTTGTGATAGGGTCTTTTACGATGTGCTTGATAAATGCAATGGGGTTTTTCATATCAATCTACCTCTCTAATTATGATATGTAACATAATGTTACATAAAGAGTGTAACACAATGTTACAATAAATGCAAGGGGTGATTGGATGATCGGGCTGAAAAATATCAGAAAAAAGCGGAATTTGAATCAGCAAAAAGTGGCGGTGGACTTGAATATTTCTCGTGAAGCCCTGTCCTACTATGAAAACGGCAAGCGCGAGCCGTCTCTTGCCCTGCTTGTGGAAATGTCCCGATATTTTAATGTATCCATCAATTATCTGATCACCGGTGAAGAATTTCAAAAAAGATGAACCTACCTTTTGAAAGAAAAAAGGTAGGTTCTTTTTATACCCTCCCCCGGGGGGAGGGTGGATTTTGCGCAGCAAAAGACGGGTGAGGAATGGCGGCAGAAACAGCACAGGATTATGCCCATACTTTTTCTGAATTTACGGATTGCTGCCCGCGTTCCTCATCCGCCCCAGTGTGCACACTGGGGCACCTTCCCCCCGGGGGAAGGTATATAAAAAGTCCGCTGTTTTCACAGCGGACTTTCTTATGTGATTACAGATACTTCTTAACTTCCTCGGAAGCCAGAGCCACATCGTCGGAAATGGTGATGGTGATGTTCATGTTGTTGGTCTCTGCAAACTTTGCGCACCATGCCACGAACTCCTCGCCATTTGCCCGGTCAGTGCCGATGGTCTTATACAGGTTGTCGATGTAAACGTTGGTTATATCAAAATTGCCTGCATGCAGACCGCTGAGGAAGCCTTTCAGCATGTCGCTGTTGGAAATGGCGTACTCCTCAGAGTCAACCAGACGGACGCGGTAGTTGACATCATAAGTCAGCTTCTTGCCGTACTCGATGCACACTACATCACCGCTGGCCTGCTTAACAGCCTCGTTGATGGAATCAATCAATTTCTTGGTCTTGCCGGAGCCTTTCAGGCCCATAATCACTTTAATCATAGGAAACATCCTCCTTTGCTCAGCCTGTTTCTTGGCTGTATGGTTATTTTACCAGTTAGTGGCGCATTTTGCAAGAGGTATTTATGAATTATGCGGTAATTTTTTATCAATTTTCATAGCCGGGCTTGCCCAACAGCTGGAACATGTTCCGCTTGTAGAATTCTACACCGGGCTGGTTGAAGGGATTGACTCCCAGCATGTAAGCGGAAACGCCGCAGCACAGTTCCAAGAAATAGAACATTTCACCCAATTTTGCGTCATTGAGCTCGCCCATATCCATGGTGATCACCGGTACGCCGCCATCCACATGCGCGGCCAAAGTGCCCAAATAAGCCTGCTCATCCACAAAGTCCAGCTGCTTGCCGGC
>JAZORJ010000028.1:0-3977 GCA_045656525.1 Faecousia sp.
ATCAACACCCTGCTTGAAAAAGGATGGATACGATCCCTGCCCGGCGAAATAGACACCCGAAAAAAAGAATATCAGATCACCGAACAGGGCACGCAGGTGCTCCGGGCAGAGCTTCTGCGTCTGCGCGAGCTGATCGAAAACGGTATGCATATTTTGGAGGTGGATTAAAATGAGACACACAATACGAAAGTGTTTTTGGATCTGGAATTTTGACAAAGAGGAAAATTGGCTCAATGAAATGGCTGCCAAAGGACTCAGCCTTGTTTCCGTCGGTTTCTGCAGATACGAATTTGAGGACAGTGACCCCGGAGAATACAAAGTGTGCCTTCAGCTTCTGGATAAAATGCCCCGCCACCCCGGAAGCAGAAAATATATCGAGTTTCTTGGAACCACGGGAGCAGAGCACGTCGGGGCCTTCACCCGGTGGGGAGATTTCTCCAAAATCTCCACAATTTTGCCGGATGCCCATGTTTTTGCCGCTTTTTCGATGCGGATGCGGCAGACTTCCCCAAAAATTCCATTGGGAACAAACACCGCACAACCCTCAACTTTGGCTACGCCCTGTCCTTCGGAGGTATAGTCGGTGATCTGCGCCTCATAAATTTTTCCTTTTTCCAGCATTGGCAGTATCTCCTAATCGTATTTGCTTTATTATAGCACGAGTTGCGCCCATCTTGCAACCCCGGCGATGATGTGCTACTATAATGCTATCTGATTTAAGGAATGATCTTATGACCTACTCCAATTGCACCCTCTGTCCCCGGTCTTGCGGAATTGACCGCCCCGCCGGCCAGCTTGGCTTTTGCCGCTGTCCGGACACCGCATTGGTGGCCAAAACCATGCTCCTCCGGTGGGAGGATCCTGCTTTGGCAGGCGAAGGCGGAAGCGGTGCCATCTTTTTCGGCGGTTGCACACTTGGGTGCAAATTCTGCCAAAACGGGGCAATCAGCCATGTGCCAACCGGCACCCCCATGAACAGTGCAGAACTCCGGACAGAAATGGAGAAACTCATCGCACAGGGTGCGGAAAACATCGACCTCGTGACCCCCACGCAATTTTTGCCCACCATTCTGCCTGTCCTAGAAATGCCTTTGTCCGTACCTGTTGTCTATAACTGCGGTGGCTACGAAAAAGTGGCGTCCATCCGGGCATTATCGGGAAAAATCGACATTTATCTTCCTGACCTCAAATATGCGGACAACGCCCTCGCCCGGGAGCTTTCCGGCATTTCCGACTACTTTGAAATCGCCACCGCCGCCATCAAAGAAATGGTGCGTCAGGTAGGGCCGGTGCAATGGAGCGGGGACAAAATCACAAAAGGCGTCATCATCCGCCATTTGATTCTGCCCGGCCATGTGGATAATTCTCTGAAAGTGCTGGACTGGATCGGCGACAATTTTGCTCCCGGAGAGATTTTGGTAAGCCTTATGCGCCAGTATACCCCCATGGGAGGCCTTCCCGCACCCATGGATCGGCGCATCACCGACGAAGAGTACGACAGTGTCCTAAGCTGGATGTACCTGAACGATTTGGAGGGCTTCACCCAAGAATCTGACTCTGCAGATTCCGTATATATTCCGGATTTTTAAAAAGCAGGTCTGCATTTGCAGACCTGCTTAGTGGGACAAATTTATAACCGATTGATGTTTTCTACAAAGCGCAGGAAGGCGTTTTGCCCATCCGGGGTGTGCTTATAGACACCGGCATCTTCCAGAACCGCTGCAAACACTCTGCCGGTTTCCTGCAAAATGATTTCCAGCGCATTCTCAGCAGTAAAGGTGTACTGCTTTTTCAAGGCTTCCACCCAGTCGGCGTGCTTGCTCAGCACGGCATCTTGTGCAATGTTCCGGCCGGAAACAATCGCCTCGGCCAAATCGGAAAGCTCCTGTTTCAGGCGGCTGGGAAGTACGGCAAGGCCCATAACCTCGATAAGACCGATGTTCTCCTTTTTGATATGGTGCTTATCTGCGTGGGGATGGAACACGCCCAAGGGATGCTCCTGTGTTGTGATGTTGCACCGCAGAACCAGATCCAACTCATACTTACTGCCCCGGCGCCGTGCAATGGGGGTGACGGTGTTATGGGGCTCGCCCTCGGAGAAGGCCACGATGCCCACGCTTTCGTCAGAATAGCTGCGCCAAGCATTGAGAATTTTATCTGCAAGTTCTGCCAGCCGCTTCGGGTCTGCACCATCCAGACGCAGTACACTCATGGGCCATTTTACAATGCCCGCTTCCACATCTTCAAAGCCTGCAAAGGAAACCGGAATTTCCACAGGGGCGGCTTCCATGGCAAAGGTGTATTTGCCGCCTTGGAAATGCTCGTGACTGAGGATGGAGCCGCCGACAATGGGCAGATCCGCATTGGAACCCACAAAATAATGGGGGAATACCGTGACAAAATCCAACAGCTTTTCAAAAGCGGAGCGGTCAATCTTCATGGGGACATGCTGTTTGTTGAATACAATGCAATGCTCGTTGTAGTACACATAAGGAGTGTATTGCAAACACCAATCCTGAGAGGCGATTGTGATGGGCAGAACGCGGTGATTTTGCCGGGCAGGGTGGTTCATCCGGCCGGCATAGCCCTCATTTTCCGGGCAAAGCAGGCATTTGGGATATCCGGACTGGGGTGCCAGCTTGGCCGCGGCGATGGCCTTGGGATCTTTTTCGGGCTTACTGAGGTTGATGGTGATGTCAATATCACCGTATTCACTGGTGTACTTCCAGCGCATATCCTTGGCAATGCGGTAGCGGCGGATGTAATCGGTATCCTGACTGAATTTGTAATACCAATCCGTGGCAGCTGCGGGATTTACGGCATATTTTTCCCGGAAGGTGCGGATCACCTCTCTGGGCATGGGGGTGATGAGACCCATGATTTTGGTGTCGAAAAGATCCCGGGCGGTGATGTTGTCCTCGCACAGGCCGTTCTGACAGGCGTAATCCAGCAAACCGCTGAGGATTTCTTCCAAATCCTCCGTCTGAGGTTCTTCGGAGGCAGTATAGGCATCCATGCCCAGCAGCTCCAAAAGCCGATTCGTCAGCACTTGGTGATCGCAAGGCTCTGCCAGACCGGTATTCATAGCATAGGATACCAAAGAATCAATATAGGTTTCAATTTTCATAATATTTCTCCGTTCGGTTTCATAGGTGTGCTTGAAGGCACACTTATTTTACCTCTTTCACATATACTTGTCCATAAATTTTTTCTAAATCTTCCTGCCTAGGGGGCATAGTTCCTGGGGTCAGGCAAGCTGCTGAACCATAGGTTACAGCGATTTGCAGACATTGTTCAGCACTTCTCCCTTTAAAGGCAGCGGCAAGAAAGCCTGCAATGGTACTGTCTCCTGCGCCAATTGTCGAAACCGCATCAATGACAGGGCAATTTGCAAGATAGGCCTTGCCGCCGCAACGTAAAATTGCGCCTTGTTCGCCCAAAGACACCATCGTATTGGCAATGCCATGTTTTTCGAAAACTGAGGCTTTTTCCAATGCTTGAGACAATGTTTTGATTTCACAGCCTAGATATTCAGAAATCTCATCCTGATTTGGTTTGATCAGCCACGGCTGAATTTCAAAAATATCTTCCATAGAGAAGGATTTTGAATCCAGCACTATCCGTGCGCCCCGGTCACGCAAGGCTTTTAAGAAAGCTTTAGCTTTTTCCTTGTGGACGCCGTTGGGGATACGCCCGGTGAAGGTGATGATCGTATCGGGCTCGATGCTTAACTGAGCGGAAACCTCGTCCAAAAGGCTGTCATCCACGGAAAAGCCTGCGAAGCTGATGCGGGTTTCCGGCTCGCCGGCGCAATGGATCGTCAGATTTTCCCGAATACGGCCGTTCTTTTCCAGTAAAATGCAGTCAAAGCCAAATAGGGCCTTTTTAAAATCAGCGCAGTTATCCTTGCCCAGCACGATCAGCGCGGTGTTGGGAATATTCCCGCTTTGCAAAGCGCGGCTGATGTTTACGCCCTT
>JAZORJ010000029.1:0-6304 GCA_045656525.1 Faecousia sp.
GTCAGCCATGGGGCTGGAAGGGGTAATGGGGTAGATGCCAGCTACTTCTGTAAAGGCGTAGCTAACGTGGGCAGCAGCAGTATTGCCGTCCATTGTTTTAAATTTTCTTGCCAAAATGAAGTACCTCCTAAAAGTATTCAAATTTTTACCGCATATATGATAGCACTTCTTATTCGATTTGTAAAGTCAAATTACTAGGACTTTTGCGGAAAAATTGACAAAAAATTCCCGCACCCGGGTTTCGGGCGCGGGAAGAGACAGTGTGCTTCTGCGTTAACCTGATGGTAATGTAAAGGATGCTTCCCTCCATTTATTTTTCGAATCGGAATGCTGAAACGCCCATTTTATAAGCAATGTATCTCCAGACGCAATGACACTATACTTACCATCCTGAAATGGGCAATATGTGCCATCTCTCTCAGATACTTGTCCCAGAAAAGTAATTTTCCCGTTTTGTCTATAATAAATTTCGGCGCCACTGCCTAAAAGAAATTCCCACTCTCTAATTACAATTTCTGCATTTCGATCATTCAATTGTACACAGATATCTTCATGATAATCTCTCCCGTTATCTGTACATGCTCCCAGTGATAAAAGAATACTGATCGCTACAACACACACCATTATTTTTGAAATTTGATTCATTTTTAACACTCCCCATGTTCATTGATTTGTGTTAGTATTGGAGTACATTCAAAAGCCAAAATAGTAAAAGCAAAACTGAGCCAATCAGTATGATTACCTTCCCAAAGCCCGGCTCCATTCCGTCGTCAGATTCAAACAACAGATGGGTTGCGCTGTAATATAGCCCCAGCTGTCCTGCGAGCAGTTCTATCGCAAAAAAGGCATGGAATATCCAATCCAAGCTATGTCCGAAAATATCATCATTCGTTGGCTTTGCGTAAGAACGCGCAACGCTCCATGCAAAGAAAACCCATGCGGCTATGGACAAAATGACAAAAACGGCGGTATATATTTGTTTGCGTTTTTTTGTTTCCATTTCATTTTTCCTTTCAATAATCGCCTATATCGGGATAATTTGAACGGATTGTGTTAATATGGTATAGCTCATCCGCTAATCCTGCTTCAATAAGAGTATTTTCCTCAGCCGCCCCACCGCCATAAATGGGGTGGTAGGATTGCTTAATCCTGCCAAAAGAAGGATTCATATGCTTGGGTAAAGTCTTGGAAATGAAGCAAAATTTCTTCGCTGGGCGTATTGTCAGTTGACGCAACAAAGTAACACGCAGGGGCATCCTTGAATATTACAATGAAGTATTCCTTTTCCACATCTATAGCAAAGTGGGAGGATACCGGTTTACTCGGAAGTGGTTTATCTTTGTTTACAGAACGGGCAGAACAAATATATAGATCCGGTGCATTCCGGTTGTCGTACATCGTGTTTGTAAAACCGTCTGATGGTGTTTGGATTCGGTAAGTAAAGCTGTCCGGGAAAGCAATTTGGAGATCAAGCTTATGAAATTCTTTTGTTCTGTAATCCCAAATCTTTCCCGCAATGGTAAGATCCGTAGCTTGCTGGGTGCCATCAGCACGAACAAAGGTGCCGTGCATTTGCCAGTCTAAGGCCGGATCTGTTTTCAAAATCGGTTCATCTATCATGAGCAGTCCGTCAAAAAATTCTTTGAGGTCCATAACGGTGTCGTTACTGTCGGTACTTGCAACATAGCGGGCGCTGATGTAGAACGGATTTTCTTCTGTATATTGGGTAACCACAAAGGCCCAACGGGAGAAATCTTCATTAAAGTATATATTGAAATATTCAAGCCCATCGGAGCCGGAGGCGAAATAAATCGAATAGGAGAGTCCATGGGCGTAATCACTAACACCGCCGGATATGTCATTTAAGGTGTGTTTTTGAAAATTGGTATACCCGTCAAAATCGGAAATATTTACATCCAATACGTGTTCATCTTGGAATAGGTATTTATTTAGAGAACCGCTGATGGTGATGGGAACGGTTTTGATCTCGTTACCAATATCGTCCAGTTTAACAGCGTTAAAAGAAACATTGATGGGAGTTTGTTGGATAGGAATCTCCCTAATGAAAGCGTAAATTATGAACAAGATGACGGCAATGATTAGAAGAATGAGAACCAATGCTTTAACAATACGCGCTGCTTTCGGCAACATATTCATATCCTCCTGCAAACATAAATCGTTCCATAAATGGAAAACTATATATGAAGTACTATAACTATACCACGAAACGAAAATTTTGACAAGGGTGGGGGAAAAGAACAGGTACTTTACGGTGTGATTTTTACTTGTCTTTTTCCGTAAAATGGGTTACAATACATTCAATACATAGAAAAGGGGATTTTGCGATGATTTGCAGTATCCGCACATTGGGTATCACCGGAATCCGGGGTACAGGCGTAACAGCAGAGTGTTATATTTCCAATGGTCTGCCCGGTTTTGATATTGTGGGCTTGCCGGATGCCGCTGTAAAAGAAGCTCGTGAGCGTGTCCGCGCTGCGGCGAAAAATTCCGGTCTGACATTCCCCAGCAGCCGGATCACCGTGAATCTTGCACCGGCCAATCTGAAAAAGGCCGGCACGCATTACGATTTGCCCATCCTGCTGAGCATTCTTTGTGCTGCTGGAAGCATTCGCAGGCCAAAATCCACAAGTGCATTTTTGGGAGAAGTGAGTCTGGACGGTCAGCTCAGACCCATCTCCGGCGTGCTGCCCATGGCATTGGCGGCCAAGCGTGAGGGCATCAAGGCGCTGTTCGTGCCGGCGGAAAACGCAGCAGACGCGACTTTGGCCCATGGACCGGAAGTTTATGGTATCCGCAATCTTCGCGACCTTGCTGCCGGGCTAAACGGCGAAACAATTTTGCAGCCCGAACCCCTGTGGGAACCAAAACAGTCCGAAATCAGCGGATTGGATTTCAAGGATGTTCTGGGGCAGGAGAATGTAAAGCGGGCGCTGGAAGTGGCCGCCGCTGGCTCCCATAATGTACTGCTTATCGGCCCTCCCGGCTCAGGCAAGAGTATGCTGTCCAAGAGACTGCCGTCCATTTTACCGGACATGACCTGGGATGAAGCACTGGAAGTCAGTCAGATTTATTCCGTCATGGGTATGCTGACGGCAAAGGAGCCTTTGGTATCCCGTCGGCCGTTCCGCTCGCCCCACCATACCATATCCAATGCCGGCTTGGCCGGTGGCGGTACAAATCCCAAGCCCGGTGAAATTTCCATGGCTCACAAAGGCGTGCTGTTTTTGGATGAACTGCCGGAATTCCGAAAAGATACATTGGACATGATGCGTCAGCCCTTGGAAGATGGACAGGTAACCATTTCCCGTGTGGCAGGTGCGGTATCTTATCCTGCGGAATTTATGTTGGTGTGCGCCATGAATCCCTGCAAATGCGGCTGGTATGGCGATGTTTCGGGGCGGTGTAATTGCTCGGAAATGGCTGTTCAGAACTATCGCAGCCGGATTTCCGGTCCGTTGCTGGACAGAATTGATATTGTAGTGGTAGTTCCTGCGGTGCATTTTGAGGATCTGCGCACAAGAGCAGAGGCGGAGCCGTCCTGTGAGGTTAAAAAGCGTGTGGATGCAGCTCGTCAGCGTCAGCATGACCGTTTTGGTGACAAGACTACTATGTGCAATGCCCGGATGGGCCCCGACGAGATGCGCGCATACTGCACACTGGATGAAGCAGGGGAGACCCTGATGAAACAGGCTTTTGATGCCATGGGGCTGACGGCCCGGAGTTACGACAGAATTTTGAAAGTTGCCCGTACCGTTGCGGATTTGGATGGAAGCGAGGAAATCCAACCCCAGCATATTGCCGAAGCCATCCAGTACCGGGCTGTGAATTTAGGAAACAGATAATAAAGAGGTAAAGTATGAACGAGATTTTTTTGATGAAATTGGGCGAAATCGTCCTGAAAGGTGCAAATAAACGCCAGTTTGAGAACAAATTGCGGCAAAATGTCCGCCGCAGAATGAAACCCTACGGCAATTTTGTTGTGTACATCATGCAGTCCACCGTCTATGTTGTCCCCGAGGACGATCAGGCAGTTGTGGATGGCGCTTGGGAAGCCTGCCATACCATTTTCGGCGTGGTCAGCCTGTGCCGCTGCCGCCCCTGCGATAAGGACTTGGATTCTATCTTCAATGCCATTGAGGAATATTTGGGCGAGGATTTGGACTGCGCCAAGAGCTTTAAGGTGGAGTCCAAGCGTTCCGACAAGCGTTTCCCTCTGACCTCTATCGGTATTTCCCAGGAAATTGGCGGCCGTTTGGCAGAGGCCCATCCTACGGTTGCCGTGGATGTCCACAATCCGGAATATACTGTCTATGTTGAGGTTCGTGACCTCGCTGCCTATGTCCACGGCCCTGCGGAACCCGGTGCAGGCGGTCTGCCCACCGGTGTGGGTGGACGGGCAATGTGCCTGCTGTCCGGCGGTATTGATTCTCCCGTGGCGGCTTACATGATCGCCAAGCGTGGCGTGGAGATTGAATGTGTCCACTTCTTCTCCTATCCCTACACATCCCAGCTTGCCAAGGACAAGGTGCTGGAATTGGCCCGCATCGTAACAAAATATTCCGGTCGGATGACTGTGAACATCGTCTCCTTTACCGAAATCCAGGAAGCAATCCGGGATAACTGCCCGGAAGAGTATTTCACCCTCATTATGCGTCGGTTTATGATGGAAATCGCCCAGAAATTGGCGAAGCATGACGGCTGCGGTGCGCTGATTACCGGTGAGAATTTAGGTCAGGTGGCTAGCCAGACCATGGAAGCCATGACGGTGACCGGTGCGGTGGTGGATATTCCCATCTTCATGCCTCTTGTCGGTATGGATAAGGAAGAAATCGTGACCATTTCCCGTAAAATCGGAGCGTTTGAAACCTCCATTTTGCCCTACGAGGACTGCTGTACTGTCTTTACCCCCAAGCATCCCAAGACCAAGCCCACCATCGGTCAGCTGCTTCATGCGGAGGCGAAGCTTGACCGTCAGGCTATGATCGACAAGGCTGTGGAGACGGTGGAACGCATTCAGGTGAAGTATCATGACGAGCCTCGCATTTGATGTGCTTGCCCGTTTGCAGGGAAAGACCCTTGCCACGGCGGAAAGCTGCACCGGCGGCGGTATTGGAGAGGCTCTGACGGCCGTACCCGGTGCGTCCAATGTATTTAAGGGCGGTATCATCAGTTACTGCAATGAAATCAAGCAGAAACTGCTGAATGTGCCGGATACCATGCTTGAAGAGTTTGGCGCTGTATCTGCCCCTGTGGCGGAAGCTATGGCTAAGGGTGCGAGAATTGCACTGGATGGGGATATTGCCGTATCGGTGACCGGTCTTGCCGGTCCGTCTGCGGATGAATTCGGCAATCCTGTGGGAACGGTTTTTGTTGGCTACGCAGATGGAGAAAAAATACTTTCCCGTCGTTTTTTGTTCTCCGGTGACCGGGATCGTATCCGTGAGCAGGCCATAGAAGCCGCACTGCTGTTGATACTGGAAAATGTGTAAAAAAATCACCCGCTGTGAAGCGGGTGATTTACTTATGTGGGGTCGTAATTGACAATGATATCTTTTTCTTTAAACTTGGAAACATCCTTCACATAGTTGCCAAAGACGCGGACGCGTACCAGCATATCACATTCCGCTAAGGGATTGATGTTGCTGAGCTTGTTATGATCCAGATACACATAGTTCAAAAACAGCATGCCTCGCAGAGGAGAAACAGAAGTGATTTTGTTATAGGAGGCGTTCAGCTCCACGAGCGCCGCGCTTCTGCGCCAAGAGGGCAATGTGCTGATCTTATTGTGGGAAATATCCACAATGGTCAGCTTATTCAAGTCTGCCAAGGCACTAACATCGCTGATCTGGTTGTAGGAAAGATCCAAGCCGGTCAGGGAAGTGTACTGGGCAAGAGCGGATATATCTGTCAAATCGTTGTCGGCCAAACTCAGAGCTGTCAGCACATTGGGATCGTTGAAGGTAGCCATTTGCGTGATTTGGTTATTGGAGGCCACCAAGGTTGTGAGCTTCGGACATGTAGCAAGGGCAGCCACGGAAGTCAGAGAATTGTAGGAAACATCCAGAGCAGTCAGATTCTCCAAAGCACTCAGGGGACTGAGGTTTGTCAAGGCATTGCCGCTGAGATTCAAAGTGGTGAGATTCTCCAAGAAGGACAAGGGGGACAGATCCTTAATCGCGTTGTTTCTCAGATCCAGATTGACCAAACGGGAGGCGTTGGACAGACCGGAAATATTGGACAAACTGCAATCGGTGAGAATCAAAAATTCAAGACTGGGTAGGGC
>JAZORJ010000030.1:0-9648 GCA_045656525.1 Faecousia sp.
AAATACATAGAAAAAACGCCCGGAAATCCGGGCGTTTTCTTATTTTTGAAGTTCTTTCAGCAATTCTTCCGTATCATATACAATGGCCGCCGCACCAGCCTGTTGCATTTCTTCCACAAGACCGTAGCCCCATGCTACACCGATGGTAGGGATCTTATGGGTATTTGCACCAACAACGTCAAAGGCGGTATCGCCCACCATGACCCAAGGGTATTTGGAATCACACTGGCTGATCAGGTAGGAAATAACCTGCTCCTTGGTATCCCGGGCGTGATCCAGCGTTGCACCGCAGATATAGTGGAAATACTTTTTTAGATCAAAATGCTCCAATATTTCTATGGCCATGCTTTCCAGTTTGGAAGTGGCAACGCACAAAATGTGCCCATCGTTTCGGAGCGTTTCCAAGAGATCGCGAATACCGGGATAGGGCTTGTTTTCGTACATGCCGATGGGAATGTATCGCTCCCGGAATATCTTTACCGCATCCAAAACATCGGCCTGTGCCACGCCAAATTGTACAAATGTGTCGGTCAGTGGCGGTCCGACAAATACCCGCAGTTCTTCCCGTGGCGGGATAGGAAGACCAAAATGCTCCAATGCATAAATGGCGCAGTTGATGATGCCCTCACCGGAATCGGTCAAAGTACCGTCCAGATCAAATAATATGGTTTTCTTCATGTATCATACTCCCATGCATTTGCCGCCATTGTACCACAGTTTTTGTAATTTGGCAAATGCTCTTGGTATGAAAAATCTGCCATCGGGAAAGAATGGAAGCAGGAGGCGGATAAATATGGTAAAAGGCATTACAAAGCAGGTGATCGTGGTGCATTCGCCCGATCCGAAACTCTTTGAACAGGCGATTTTTATTCTAAAAGAGGATGCGGTTCGGGAAGGAATTACCGACGAAATTTTGCTGAAAGAGGCAAAAAAGGCAATCAATCAAAAGGGAACACCCAAGTTTTCCTCCGGTCCGCTGTGGGCCTGCGCAGGTGCGGGGGCGACGGGTCTTATTTGGCTGCTGACTAATTTCCTTTGACTTGCGAAAATGCGCGGATTGTGATATAATGCTCCCAAATGAGAGGGGGCGTGGACGTTGCGCATCGGCAATCTGGAAGTGAATAACCCCGTTGCGCTTGGGCCTATGGCCGGTGTAACAGATCTGGCATTCCGCACGGTTTGCGCCCAGTTGGGTGCGAATATTACCGTAACGGAAATGGTATCCTCCCGGGCGTTAGTATACAAAGACAAAAAAAGCGCAGCACTATTGAAGAAAAATGAAGGCAGTCTTTGCGGTGCGCAGATTTTCGGCAACGATCCCGAGGTAATGGCGGAGGGAGCAAGACTGGCCCTTGAAATTTCCGGCTGTGACTTTTTGGATATCAACATGGGCTGTCCCATGCCGAAAATCGCCAATTCCGGTGACGGCTGCGGCTTAATGCGTACCCCGGAACTGGCAGGTAAAATTTTGGCATCTGTGGTCAAGGCGGTGGATGTACCGGTGACGGTGAAATGCCGTCTGGGTTGGGATAAAGGCAGTATCAATGTGCTGGATTTTACCAAACGGATGGAAGATAACGGTGCGGCTATGGTCACCGTTCATGGACGAACCCGGAGTATGCTCTATTCCGGTGTGGCGGATTGGGATACCATCGCAAAAGTGAAACAGCAACTTAGCATCCCTGTAATTGCCAATGGCGATATTGTCAGCGGCGAAACCGCTGTGAAGTGCTTGAAACGCACCGGTGCGGACGGCATTATGATCGGCAGAGCTACCTTTGGTGACCCATGGATCTTCGCAGAGGTACAGGCTGCGCTGGCAGGGGATTTTGATTACCAACGTCCGATTTTGAAAGACCGCATTGCCCTTGCGGTGCAGCAGTTTGAACTGTCTGAACAGGATCACGGGGAGCACATCGCTTGCTTGGAAGCCCGGAAACATTTTGCATGGTATCTTCGCGGCGTTGCCCACAGTAGTTTCTATAAAAATCAGATATCTTCCCTGAATACCATGGAAGACATTTACCGCATCGCCAAAGATGTGGTGCGGGATCTGCGATAATTTGTCGAATGCAAGTATAGTTTGTCCGCCGTTTCATATCCTATACCCAAGAGGTGAGGGAATGAAACGGCGGTTCTTTCTTTGTGTTTTGTTGTGTATCTGTTTGATTTTGCCCGTAAATGCAAAGCCAATCAAATGGGTGGACTTCGGTGTGCCCTATGAATCTATGAAATACGCACTGGATCAGGATATTGCCACCTTTGATCAGGAGCAGCATTTGGGATGGATCGAGATTTTGGCGTTAGCGGCTACCAATACAGGAGGAAAATGTCCTTTGACATCGGTGAAAAAAGCGGCACAAAGCTGGTTAAAGGGTTTTGAACCTGCAACGCTGTCAGACACCATGAAGAGGACTTACGATTACTATCACGAAGCATATACGGCGGCGTTAGGCGGCTTGGTGGGTAGCTTCGCCATTGAAAAGGACGGGCAGACGGAGTCCTACTATGGTTTAAAAGCTTTTTCACCGGTGGCGGCAGGGTACGGATACAGCCATTGTGATGATTTCGGCGTCAGCCGCTCCTTTGGTTTTCACCGGAAACACCTAGGTAACGACCTGATGGGCGGTCTGGGCACACCCATTGTTGCGGTGGAGGGCGGTGTGGTGGAGGCGATGGGATGGAATCGCTATGGCGGCTGGCGCATCGGCATCCGATCATTCGACAGCAAGCGCTATTACTACTATGCCCACCTGCAAAAAGACCATCCTTTTGCCGATGGCTTGCAGGAGGGAGATATTGTGGAAGCCGGGCAACTTATCGGTTTTATGGGACGAACCGGCTACTCTGATAAGGAAAATGTGAATAATATTGAGACCGTGCATTTGCATTTTGGCATGGAGCTGGTTTTCGACGAAAGCCAAAAAGAGTGCAATTCGGAAATTTGGATAGATGTGTATAACATCGTCCGTCTGCTCAGTACCCACCGGGCCAGTTACCGAAAAACGGATGGAAAATGGGAGCGGGTGTATCCCTTTACCGATTTGGATTTGCAGGAAATAGGAGCATAAAAGCCTTCCCCCGGGGGGAAGGTGTCGCCGCCGCAAGGCGGTGACGGATGAGGAATGCGGGCTGCAATGTAAGATTTACGCATCTGTATAGGCCTTTTTCGAATACGGTCCTGCCGCCGTTCCTCACCCGACCTCGCATACGCTCGGCCACCCTCCCCCCGGGGGAGGGTATTGGGGAACAGATATCTATTAATTCTCTTGTAGGGGCGACCATAGGTCGTCCGTATGGGCTTTGTTCTTAGAGTTTTGTGCGATCTCAGCGGAAATCATTGCCGCATATCGTGTCAATGCTTCTACAATGATATCCTCGGTCGTACAATTTTCCATATGTTCTGCAACTTTAAGATAAAACCGGTATACATCATAAGGAATAGCTAGGTTTGTTACGATTTTCATATTGGTTCCTCCATAACTCTGTGATAGTAAGAGTATAGCCCAGATACGGGCAATTGTCAATTAGTTGGGAATGTTATAGGCTAGACACATACAGATGGGAGGTATGTGCATGATTGTCTATAATCGTCTTTGGAACACCATGAAAACCAAAGGTATTTCCCAATATAAACTGATCAATGAGTATGGGGTCAGTAGCGGACAGTTAGACAGGCTTCGTAAAAACGAGAATGTTAACACATATACACTGAATAAATTGTGCAAGATTTTGGATTGTGATTTATCCGATATAATGGAATATATCAAAGAAGAGTAAAAGCGTGCTGCATTGCAGCACGCTTTTAGATTTCGTTTACTTCCACGACAGTAAGTGTATTTTCTTCAACCGTAAACCGAATATCAAAACCTGCGAAGGGCAGACCATAAATCCGACCGGGCTTGCGCTGATAACTGGGTCTGGGGTCGTGGGAGAGGACACCCACGGCGGCATCACGCTTATTTTCCGGGAGTTTCTGTAACAGATTATCCGGGAAGTCTACTTTCAGCAAATAATCGCCGGCATTGCTTGTAAAACCACCGGTGGCGTCTTCCTTGCAATCAGAGTAGGGAATGTAGGGCTTTATGTCGAAAATCGGTGTTCCGTCCATCAGATCCGCACCGCCAACATGCAGAACCATACCATGCTCCGCTGTATGCTCCACCCCCAGCAGCTTCACGCAGGAAAGCCCCAAATTATTGGGCCGGAAGGGAGAACGGGTAGCAAACACGCCCATCCGGGTATTGCCACCCAGCCGGGGTGGACGGACGGTGGGGGACCAACCCTCGCGAACGGCCTCGGAGAACTGCCAGATGATCCACAGATGGGAAAAATCTTCGATTCCACGGAGGGCGTCTTCATTGCGGTATTCCGGTTCAAATACGACGGTGGAACGCAATTCTTCCACCAGTCCGCTTTGACGGGGAATACCGAATTTTGTACTGAAATCGCTGTGCATTCGAGCGATGGGCTTAATCGTTATCTCCATGTTACGCCCTCACTTTCCGAAAACAGAAGCTGACAGCAAAGCACAGTGCCAGCATCAGGCTGATGGCCGCGCCGGCGGAGACTTCCAGATAGTAAGAGCAGATCAAACCGCCAATTCCGGATAGCAGAGCAAACAGAACAGAAAATAGGTGATACTGCTTCAAATTCCGGGAGATATTCCGGGCGGAAGCCGCCGGAAGCACCAGCAGGGAGTTGAGGATCAGTAAACCAACGCTGGAAATCGTCAGTGTCACCACCACAGCAATAGCGGTGGTGAAAATGCCCTGAGAAAAGTGTACGGAAATACCTCGGGAAGAGGCCAATTGGGGGTGGACGGATGTAAGGGTCAGCCGATTGGCGCACAGCACCCAAAAGACAACAACGCCTACAAAAACAACAGCCAATGCACCGATTTCCGCCGGCGTAATGGACAGAATGTCACCGATGAGGTATTTGTTGTATTTGGTAAAGCTACCGCCGCCTAAGGTGGCGACAAAAATGCCCAATGCAACAGCGGTGCTGGAAAAAACGCCGATCAGCGTATCAGCCGCCTGATTACTGCGGCTGCGTACATAAGAAAACAGCAGCGCAAAAACCACGCTGAACGCAACTGCACCCCAAATGGGAAAGGCAATGCCGAAAATACTGCCGATGGCAATGCCGGTAAAAGCGGAGTGACCCAGCGCATCGGAGAAAAAGCTCATCCGTCCGGTGACGATCATGGTGGACATCAGGCCGAACAGGGGCGCCATCAGCAAAATGGCCAGCAGGGCATTTTTCATAAAATCCCAGCGGAGCATTTCGGTGGGGATAAGCTGGCAAAGCCAGTACCAGATACTCATGCCTGAACCCCTCCTGTCATATGAAAGATCTCCTTGAATTCCGGACTGTTCAGCAGTTCCACGGGAGTGACCATACGGATGATCCGATGGTCAATGAGGGCAACCTTGTCAGCATACCGGGGAAGGGTGGCAAAATCGTGGGTGGTCATCAGAATGGACAAGTCGTAAGTTTTGCGAATCTCGTCCAGCATATCCATCAATTCTGATTGACCTTCCACATCCACACCGGACAGAGGTTCATCCAAAATCAAAATATTGGGGATGGGCTCCAAAGCCAGAGCAAGTAAAACGCGTTGTAATTCACCGCCGGAGAGTGTGCCTACCCGCTTGTCAATGAGATCGCAGCCGTGCACGCGGTCAGGGCAATCCAAAATGCGGCTGCGCATGGTTTTGCCGATTCCAAGGAAGGCCGGTCGCCGGCTCATACAGCAAACAAACAGATCCGCCACACTGACGGGGTCGCTGGGGTCAAAGGCCGGACTCTGTGGAACGTAGCCGATCTTCATGGTTCTGCCACGACTGCCGGGTATAGAAAAGGCAATGATGCCGTCATATTCCTGCTGTCCCAAAATAGCCTTCAAAAGGGTGCTTTTACCTGCACCGTTAGGGCCAATCAAAGCAATAAGCTGACCGCAGTGGACATGCATGTTTACATCATGCAGAATTTGGCTGCCACCAATTTTTACGGACAGATCCTGAACACGCAGGCAACAGGAATCGCCGCATTTTCCGCCATGTACAGTTGGTCTCATCCCAGTGCCTCCTTTACTGTGTTGATATTTTGGTACATCATCTCAAAATAATCGCTTTCCATGCCCATGTCCAGCGCATAAGAGGGAACGCCGATTTCCGCCGAAATAATCGTGGCGGCAGAAGCACTTCCGTTTACTTCCGTAAATACCGCAGGAATGTGATGCGCTTGCATCAATTCAATCAAATGAAGCAGTTCCTTAGCGGATGCTTCGCTGCCGGATTCTTCCTCCACAGCCGCGGCAATGGTCAGGTCAAAGGCATGGGCAAAATAGCCGAAGCCGTCGTGGAATGTCACCATTTCCCGGCAGGTGAGGGAAGAAAGGGTTTCCTCACCGTAGGCTTGCAAAGCGTCCAATTCTTCCAGCAATATTGCAAGATTTGTGTGGAATCGCGACCGATGCTCCGGATAGATTTCACACAAACCGGCGCAAATGTTTTGCGCCATGCGCTTGGCGTTTTCCGGTGCAAGCCAGATGTGGGCATCCTGCTCGTGAGTGTGGTCGTGCCCATGGTCATGTTCTTCGGTACATTCCAGCAGAGGAATATCCAAGGAACTGTCAATAACCTTATCTTGCCCGGACAGAAGTTCTTCCATAAATTCTTCCAAACCGCCACCGGAAACGACAATGACCTCTGCGGCCTCAGCGTTACGAACCTGATCGACGCTGAGGGAATAGTCGTGCAGGCAGGAAACACTCTCGTTGATCAAAAGACCAACGGAAATATCCGTTCCGTCACATAAACGGCTTGTAAAATCATAAACCGGCTTGGTGGTTGCCATGATCTGAGGCGTGGAATGGGGGGCTGCACAGCCTGCCAATCCCACCAAAAGGATGACAACCAAAAGCAGGGAAATCTTTCTCATAAGAATCCACCTTGTTGTGTTTGTATAGCTCTATCATACCATATTTGTCAAGAAAAAACGAGGCCGCATTGCGGCCTCGTAGACGGTATGTAGATACCTTAGTGATTCTCGATCCACTCGTTGACCTTGGTCTTTGCCAAACGGGAAATATCCTCGCAGGGGTAGGGGGAAGCTTCGCCACCTCGTACATACACAAAATAAAGTCCCTCAGGAGTCTGGAACAGAATTTCCTCGTAACCGGCGGGGTCACCATAGCAGCTGACGGTAACCTTCTTAATCACGGTTGCGGTTTCGGTGTCGTACTCCTTCTTGCAGATGATCTTCTTCATTGATAAACCTCCTTTCTGTGACACAATGCCGCTATTATATACGCTTTCTTTGAAAAATCAAGTCAAAATATGCGTTTTTTCCAGTATATGAATGGTAAATTTTTGGAAAACAAGATGGAATTTCCAATTTCTTGAACTTTTTGGGAAGATATGTTATGATATGCAAAGAGGTGAGCATTTTGAAAGATATCCCGATGTTTACAACGGAATATGGAATCGCAAGCTTGGCTTTACGGGAGATCCCGTATCGTCAGGAAGCGTACATCTGCATGCAGTCCAGCTCTCTGCCGGAAGAATTGCTCGCCGAATGTGTGGGTTTTTGCAGAGCCTGCGGCGCGGAAAAAATCTACGCAAGAGGGCATGAATATCTGGAAAAATATCCTGTTCATACCAGCATCGTCAAGATGCACGGCATTGCCCGGGTGGATGAAACCAAAGTAGAAAACCTGTGGCCGGTGACGGAAGAAACCGTTTCCCAGTGGCGGCAGTTCATGAATGACCGACTGGAAGCTGTGGATAATGCCGCAACATTGGAAAAGAAGGACGAAAAAGAAATTTTGGAGCGTGGCGGCGCATATTTTGTACACAAAAACGGAGAATTACTGGGTGGCGGTTGGTTGGTCAGTGGGGAACTTTTGCTCATTGCCACGGCTGTGCCGGGGGCGGGGGAGCGGGTCATGCATACGCTGATGTCCTTGCAGCCGGAAGAGAGTATAGAACTGGAAGTGGCATCCACAAACGCCCGTGCTATTCGCCTGTATGAAAAGCTGGGCTTTGTAAAAATAGAAGAACTGCGTCGGTGGTATAAAATTTTTCCGTCTGACAAGTAAAAATACTTGACAAGCAGGAAATTGCGTGGTATACTACCTCAGGTGTCAAGGGAAATACCTTGTCACAAGGAGGTCGTAACATGGAAACAGTTGAAATGATCCTGCTGTTTGATTACTATGGCGACCTGCTCACCGACCGCCAGCGCTTGTGCTTGGATATGCACTACAATCAGGATCTTTCCTTGGGTGAGATTGCGCAGGAGCTGTCTATCAGCCGTCAGGCGGTATATGATAACCTCAGCCGGGCAGGGGCTCTGCTGAAAAATATGGAAGAAAAAACCGGCTGCGTCAGCCGGGACAGGCAATTGCGCAAGGCCTTGCGGGCCATTGCCGAACAGGCCGAATCATTGATTTCTCACCCGGATTCCCGGGTTTCCCAAGTGGCAGGGGAGATTCTCTCTCAGGCCAAAGGTTTTGAGGAGTAAACTATGGCATTTGAGGGTTTAACCGAAAAAATCTCCGCAACTTTTAAAAAGCTGCGGGGCAAGGGCCGCCTGAAAGAGGCTGATGTCAAGGAGGCTATGCGTGAAATTCGCATGGCACTTCTGGAAGCGGATGTCAGCTATAAGGTGGTCAAGGATTTTGCTAAATCCGTCACTGAGCGGTGTGTGGGTGTGGATGTTCTGGAATCCCTGACCCCTGCTCAGATGATCGTCAAGATCGTCAATGAGGAACTGACCAAGCTTATGGGCAGTGACCTGAAACATATCAATATCAATCCCAACGGTCCTACCGTTGTGATGCTTGTGGGTCTGCAAGGCGCAGGTAAGACCACAAACGGCTCCAAGCTTGCCGGACGGATGAAGCATCAGGGCAAGAATCCCTTGCTGGTAGCCTGCGATATTTACCGCCCTGCGGCAATCACCCAGTTGAAGGTGTGCGGCGAGAAGCTGGGCATCCCGGTGTTCGAGAAGGGCACGCAGGATCCCGTAGTTACCGCCAAGGAGGCTGTTCTCTACGCCCGTCAGCACGGTCATGATATGGTGTTTTTGGACACCGCTGGCCGTCTGCATGTGGACGAGACCCTCATGGAAGAACTGAAAAACATCAAAGCCGCTGTAAAGCCGGATGAGATCATGCTGGTCGTGGACGCCATGACCGGTCAGGATGCTGTCAATGCGGCACAGAGCTTTAATGAATGGCTGGATATCGATTCGGTCATGCTGTCCAAGCTGGATGGCGACGCCAGAGGCGGTGCAGCCCTGTCCGTTCGTGCGGTTACCGGAAAACCCATTAAGTTTGCCGGTATGGGCGAAAAACTGGAAGACATTGAGCCTTTCCATCCCGACCGGATGGCAAGCCGAATTCTGGGTATGGGCGATGTGCTCAGCCTCATCGAAAAGGCAGAAAAGGCATTCGATGCCAAAAAGGCCGAGGAGCTGGAAGCACGCTTAAAATCGAACCGGTTCACATTGCAGGATTATTACGACCAGCTGGTGCAGCTGAAAAGCATGGGTTCTGTGGAAGACCTCCTTGCTCAGATGCCCGGCGGCGCGAACCTGAAAGGTGTGAAGGTGGACGATAAGGCCATGGGTAGAACC
>JAZORJ010000031.1:0-8212 GCA_045656525.1 Faecousia sp.
TTTACCTTTACCCTGCCTTTGGTGCGGTAAGTTATAAACCCTCCCCCGGGGGGAGGGTGGATTCAAATTTGACCACACTTGGGCAAATTTGAAGACGGGTGAGGAACGGCGGCAGAACAGGTACTGGAATATGCCTATACATTTGCTGTGATGCTACGTACTCTCCCGCATTCCTCATCCGGCACGCCTGTCGGCGCGCCACCTTCCCCCCGGGGGAAGGTATTGCACCTGCGGTGCTATAATTCTCTGCAATATGAGGTTTCTTTATGAACGAACACAACCATCAACATTCCTATGAAAACGGCTCCACCCGTCCGCCGAAGAGCCATGGCGGTCTGATTGCCGCCGTGCTGTGCATCAGCATCCTTTTGCTGGGTATTTTCTCTGCGGTAAGCATTCTTAACCATGGTATTGGAAATTTCCAAACAGAGTCGGGAAATGTGCTGTTTTCTGAAATCGTAAGCCCCGGCACTTCTTCTTCCCAGACCTCCATCCCTGTTCCGGCCGTTCCGACACCGGATATTCAGATACCGTTGGAACTGCACCCCGTGCCCGGTACGGTGGACAATATCCCCCAAGCCGGCGGACTGGGTCTGCAAGAGATTTATGCCAAAAACATTCCCTCGGTGGTATCCATTACCTGTACACTGGATAACGGTACCGCAAGCGGTACCGGCGTGGTGCTGTCAGAGCAGGGATATCTGGTCACCAACGCCCATGTGGTAGCCGATGCCCAGAGTATTCGGGTGCTGCTCACCGATGGCCGCACCCTTTCCGCCGCAGTGGTGGGCACGGACCGTCTTTCCGATCTGGCGGTGCTGTATGTGGATGCAACGGATCTGACCCCCGGAGAATTCGGAGATTCCGCCCAAACCCGGGTGGGCGACGCTGTGGTTGCCATCGGCGATCCTCTGGGTGTGGAATTCCGAGGCACCATGACCGACGGCATCGTTTCCGCCATCAACCGGAATGTGCAGACCGGCGGACGGAATATGACCCTGATTCAAACCAACGCGGCCCTGAATTCCGGCAACTCCGGCGGTCCGCTGATCAACTGCTTTGGGCAGATCATTGGCATCAACACGCTGAAAATCGGCATGTTTACCGACGATGCCGGTGTGGAAGGACTGGGCTTTGCCATCCCCTCCGCCACGGTCAAGCAGATCGTGGATCAGCTGATCGCCCAAGGCTATGTCTCCGGACGGCCCACGCTGGGACTGGATGGGCAATGGGTTTCCTCCTTCCATCAGCAGTTCCGGGGTATTCCCGCAGGTCTTTATATCACCGACCCACAGGAAGCTTCCGGCATTCGCGCCAAGGATATTTTGCTGAGTCTGGACGGTGTCCGGGTGACCAACCAAGAGGAGCTGGATGCGGTTTTGTATGCCCATGAGGTGGGCGACCGGGTGACGCTGGTTCTCTATCGGGATGGACGGCAGTACAGTGTGGAACTGACATTACAGGAAGCAGGAAAGTAGGGTATTTATGCAGCCGATTTATGTAAAAGAATTTGAAGTCTCCCCCGTGGCGGTGGATCAGTTTGACCGGCTGAAAACCAGCCGGATTCTGGCCTGCCTGCAAGAGGTGGCCGGAGATCACAGTGCTATTTTGGGTACGGATCAGAAATCCCTGACGGAGAAAAATCTGTTCTGGGCGGTGATCCGCCACCGGGTGCAGATCACCCGTCTGCCGGGCAGCGGAGAAAAGCTGCGGATCGAGACATGGCCCATGCCCACCACCCGCACCGCCTATCCCCGTTCCACCATTGCCTACGACGAAAACGGGGAAGAGTGCTTCCGCTCCATCAGCCTGTGGATCCTCATGGATGCCAATACCCGGGCCATGATCCTGCCCGGCAAAAGCGGCGTGGAAGTAAACGGCCTGCTCCGGGGCTGTGAATTGCAGGCCCCCAGCTCCCTGATTCCCAAGGAAACAGCAAATGTCCAGACCCGGACGGTGCGCTACACCGATCTGGACATCAACGGCCATATGAACAACTGCCGGTATCCGGACTGGGTGGACGATCTGCTCCCCAGCGCCTTCCACGCAGGGCACGAAATTCGGGAATTGACCCTGTGCTATATGTCGGAAGTGCGGGAAAACGAGAAGGTCGACCTGCATTTTGACCTTTCCGACGGCCCGACTTTGACGGTGGAAGCGGTGCGGCAAAGTGCCGATGCGTCCACAATGCACAGCCGTGTGTTTTCTGCCCGTGTAGAATTCTCGGATGTTGTTCTGTAAACCATTTCGCGAATTTCGGGAAAATATCCCCAAAAACGGCAAATCCGTCTGTCATCCCTGTGAAAGCTGTTTTTCACAGGGATTTTCCCGTTTTCCCTGTGGAAAAAGCTGTGGATAATGTGGAAAACTCCTTTCCCCGGTGCCTACGCTTTTTCTCCCTTTTTCTGCAATTATGTAAACCGTAAATTACGGCAAGAATCTTTTCAATTAACTGTCATTGCGAGGAACCCCGAAGGGGTGACGTGGCAATCTCCTGGTAGTATCTATCGATCTGCAATCATGTTACATACATCGTACCGGGAGATCGCCACGGTCGCTTTGCTCCCTCGCGATGACATGCTTATAAAGAAAGCTTTCAGAAAAAATTAAATTAGGGGAAGACAAGCCGTAAAAAATGTGCTATACTATATAATGTGGTAAAATAGCTTTGTAGTTTTTGTCGTTGAAAGAGGCAGTTTGTCATACCTTCCCCCGAGGGGAAGGTGGATTGTAACTTGCCTTTTTAGGCAAGTTACAAGACGGAAGAGGAATACGGGGGGTAATTTAAAATTATCACAAACGTATAGGCATAATCCCGTGTTGGTTCTGCCGCCATTCCTCTCCCGGCCTCGCTATGCTCGGCCACCCTCCCCCCGGGGGAGGGTTTAGAACGAGATCTGTCTATTAATTACTTTAAGGAGGTACTTCCTTTGAAATATTGGCGTGGTTATATCGTGGCCGTGGCACTGGCTCTGCTGACTTGGGGCCTGACGGAATTTGCCGCCGCCCATGAAACCTTGGTAGACATGGTCTACCCCTATGCTTCCCGCATGATTCAGGATGTTTTGGCGGAGTACACCGCCGCCGTTCCCTTCCTGCTCTGGCAGGTGCTGGCGGTGATGCTGATCGTTGTATTTTTGGCATCCATCGTTGCCATGATCCTGCTGAAATGGAATTTTGTCCAATGGCTGGGCTGGGTGCTTACCGGCGTGTGCCTGCTGTGGACTTTGCACACCGGCATGTACGGTCTGAATCAGTACAGCGGCGACCTTTCTCAGGATATCCGACTAAATGTCACCGTCCCCGGTGACAGCGTCACACCCTTGGTCAATGCCGCCACCTATTTCCGGGACAAGGCCAACGAGCTGTCCGATCAGGTAGAGCGGGACGAAAAGGGTAATCCGGTCAATCCGGGCTTCCAGCAAATCGTCAAACAGGCCGCAGACGGCTTTGATCATCTGGTTTATGTGGATAATTATCCCGTCTTTGCCGGTGTGACCACGCCGGTCAAGGAGCTGGGCTGGACGGACATGTACGCTTCCATGGGTATCGCCGGCGTGACCATGCCCTTTACCGGTGAAGCCGCAGTCAACCCCAACCTGCCCACAGCAATTCTGCCCTTTACCATCTGCCATGAAATGGCCCATCGGATGTGCATCGCCCCGGAACGGGATGCCAATCTGGCGGCATTTTTGGCTACCACCGCAAATTCCGACCCCTTGTATCAGTACTCCGGCTATTTTATGGCTTTCCGGTACTGCTATAACTCCTTGGCCAGCATCTCCACCACCACAGCGGCCAATGCGGCCAACAATCTGTATAACGGCCTGAGCGAAAACATGCGCCGGGATTTGGAAACCTACCGCTCCTACTGCAACAGCACCATCAAAGACAGCGCATCGGATTTTGCCGACTCTGTGAACGATGCCTACATTCAGGCCAGCGGCGACGAAAGCGGCATTCGCTCCTACGGCGAGGTGACGGACCTGCTGCTGAACTGGTACTATCAGCACATCTATCTGCCTGAGCATATGGATGATGTGGAGGACAATACCTTTGACCCGTTTGACGAGGATTATGTTTACGGTGAGGGATTGGAGGCGGCACAAACCCCATGAACGACATGATGCGCCTGACCTTGGAAAAAGGTCTGCCGGAGCTGGGACTTGACCTGCAACCGCAGATTCTTGACAAGCTCTGTGCCTTCGCCCGGGCAATGGTCAAGCAGAATGAGGTAATGAACCTGACCGGCATCACCGAGGACAAACCCGTAGCAAAGCTCCATCTGCTGGACAGCCTGACCGTGGCTTCCTGTGTGGATTTGACGGGCAAGTCCCTGATTGATGTGGGCTGCGGCGCAGGATTTCCCGGTGTGCCTCTGGCCATCGCCTGTGAGAATACCAAGGTTACCCTGCTGGACAGCTTGGGCAAGCGGATGAAGTGGCTGGAAACCGTGCTGCCGGAATTGCAGGTTTCGGCCAAGTGCGTCACCGCCCGGGCCGAGGAATTTGTCAGCACCTGCCGGGAAAGCTATGACATCGCCACATCCCGGGCCGTTGCCCGGCTGAATGTTTTGCTGGAACTGACTGCGCCCTATGTAAAAGTGGGTGGCTTCGTGGTGGCACTGAAAGGCTCCGCCGCAAAAGAAGAATTGGCCGAAGCCAAAAACGCCATCAAAAAACTGGGACTTTCCTTGGTAGAGGTTAAGGATTTCACATTTGACGATGCCACCCATGGGGTCATCGTGCTGAAAAAAGTCGCTCCCACCCCTGCCGCCTATCCCAGAAGATTCGCGAAAATCAAACAAAATCCCCTTTAAGCCTTCCTTGCCGGAAGGCTTTTTCTTTTAAAATCAAATAAATTCCAAAAAAGTGGTTGACCTTCTTGCATTTTTCGGCTATAATACCATAGCATGACCAATTATGGTCTTTCAGTATGTGTTGCTGCGGTCGAAAGACTGTCGAGCATAATCGTGAAATAACAGGAGGTGTAACTTCATGAAGCGTACCTATCAACCCAGCCGTCGTCATCGTTCCAAGGTTCACGGTTTCCGTCAGAGAATGGCTACTTCCAATGGCCGTAAGGTTCTGGCTCGTCGCCGTGCAAAGGGCCGTAAGGTTCTGTCCGCCTGATCCGGGCAAGTAAAGGATATCGCTCTATGCGAAACGGGAGCTATAAGCGGGGCGAGAGAATCTTCGCCCCGCTTCCCCTGTTTTTTGGATGTTTTTTGTATAAGACCGTGTCATCGCGAGGCCGTTAGGCCGTGGCGATCTCCCGGTACAATGTGGCGATTCGGCAGGTATTGTCAGGAGATTGCCACGTCGCCCCGCTGGGGCTCCTCGCAATGACATTGAATAAACAGGGTACTTTGAGGGTTATTATGAAATATTCGTGTGCCTTAAAACTCAATCATGTTTTCCGCAGGCTGTATCACAGCGCAAGTGTCGCAAACGGCTTTTTGGTGCTCTATTGCCGTCCCAACAAGACGGGGGTGAACCGTGTGGGTATCACCGTGAGCAAAAAGCTGGGCCATGCTGTGGTCCGCAACCGTGTCCGCCGCCGTTTACGGGAGATTTATCGGCTGAACGAGGAACTGTTCTGTCCGGGCTGGGACATTGTGGTGGTTGCCAGAAGCCGCTGTGTGGATGCTTCTTTCCAGAGTTTAAGCAAGGCTTATCTCGCTTTGGCCGCAAAAGCCGGCATTTTGAAAGAGGCTGAACAATGAAACGAATTTTCCTTGCGCTGATCCGCTTTTATCAGCGCCATATATCCCCGAACACACCCCCATCCTGCCGCTTCCGTCCCACCTGCTCGGCTTATGCCATGGAAGCTATTGAAAAATACGGAGCCTTAAAAGGCGGATGGCTGGCTCTGCGCCGGCTGCTGCGCTGCAACCCTTTTTATAAGGGTGACTTTTACGACCCCGTGCCATGAACTCATAAGGAGTAAATGTAATGGAAATTATCACTGTCCCCTTTGGATGGCTTTTGAACTTTCTGTACCAGCTGACCAACAACTACGGCGTTTCGCTGATTTTGTTCGCAATTTTGGTGCAGATCGTGCTGCTGCCCATCACCGCGAAATCCAAAAAAAGCATGATGAAAATGACCCGGCTTCAACCCCGGCTCAATGCCATCAAAGAAAAGTATGCCAACGACGAGAAAAAACAGCAGGAAGCTATGCAGCAGCTCCAAAAAGAAGAAGGCGCAACCATGGGCTGCGGCGGCTGCTTGTGGAGCTTCGTTCCCCTGCTGATTCTGATTCCCCTGTATACCATCATTCGTGAGCCTTTGACCAACATGCTGGGCGCCAGCCCCGAGGTCGCTGCCGAAATCGGTAAGCTGCTGGAATTGAACATGAATGACGGTTATTGGCAGATTTCTGCCGCACAGGCGATTTTTAACAACCCCGAAAAATTTGCCGCCATCCCCGGAATCACGGAGCAGACTCTGGCCGGTATCAACTTCGATTTTCTGGGTATCCAGATGGGTACCCTGCCCCAGATCGCATTTTGGGATTCCACTGTCTGGGCTTGGGACTGGGCACACATCGGTGCTGTGCTGGTACCTCTGATCTCCGCCGGCAGCCAAATCCTGCAAACCCAGATTTCCCGGAAAATCAACAATTCTCTGGTGACCAACGAAAAGGGCGTTCAGGACAAGGAAGCTGCTGAAAAATCTCAGGCTGCCCAGACCTCCAAGGTCATGCTGTGGATGATGCCCCTGATGAGCCTGTGGATCGGCTTCTCCGTTCCCGTGGCACTGAGCCTTTACTGGTTCGTGGGCGGTGTCGTTCGGACTGTTGAGGATACGATTTTGACCAAAAAGTACCGCAAGGTCTACGACGCAGAGGATGCCGAGCGCCTGAAAAAGGCCATGGAGCAGGATGCAATCGAGGCTGAGAAGGAGCGCCTGCGCGCAGAAAAGCGTGCTGCAAATCCCGACGGCATCACCGACAACACCAGCAAGAAAAAGCTGCAAAAGAAGCAGCAGCAGGCGGAAGAAGCCGCAAAGGCCGCCGCCAAGAAGGAATATGACGCCAAGAAGGGCATCGTAGCGGAAGAGGTTGAGGAAAAGAAGACCCTGTCCGGCATTGCCGACCGTCCCTACTGCAAGGGCCGCGCCTACGATCCCAACCGCTACAAAAACACGGAGGAATAATAATGGAAAAAACCATGGTTGCCACCGGCAAAACCATTGATTTGGCCATTGAAGCCGCATTGAATCAGCTGGGTATGGATCGGGACAGCGTGTCCGTTCAGGTCCTTGCACAGGCAAAATCCGGCTTCTTGGGCATCGGCGCACAGCCTGCCAAGGTCCAGATCACTTACGAAGTACCCGACGAGGCCCCCAAGGCCGCTCTGTCTTCCGCTTCCCGGAGCAAGCCCAAGAAAAAGCCGGAAGCTCCCAAGCAGGAGGTCAAGCCCGAGGCCCCCAAGGCTGCCGCTCCCAAGCAGGAAGTCAAGCCCGAGGCCCCCAAGGCTGAAAAGAAGCCCGAACCCAAGAAGGAAGCACCCAAGGCTCCCAAGGAGCCTAAGGAGCCCAAGGTCTACACCCCTGCCGAGCCCGGCTCCGTAGAGGAGAAGATCGAAACCTTCCTGAAAGGTCTTTTGGAGCATATGGACTCCAAGGCCGTGCCCCACGCCGTCAAGGGCGAGGGCAATACATACGATGTAGAGCTGGTCGGTGAAGATCTGGGTTACCTGATCGGCCGCCGGGGCGATACACTGGATGCTTTGCAGCATCTGGCCAATTACACCATCAACCGTGGTGTGGAAGGCCACATCCGCATCAATGTGGACGCTGAGGATTACCGCGCCAAGCGTGAGGACAGCCTGACCCGTTATGCCCGCAAAAAGGCACAGCAGGTTTTGAAGGCTCGCCGCCGCACCACCTTGGAGCCTATGAACGCTTACGAGCGTCATGTGATCCACGCCGCCTTGCAGGATATGGACAACATCACCACCCACTCCACCGGCACCGAACCCAACCGCCGCGTGGTCATCGAATTTGTTCGCTAAGTTTTTACATCCCCGGCCTTCTGCCGGGGATGTTTTTTTACCTTCCCCCGAGGGGAAGGCTTTTTTGCAAATCTATCCGATAAAAATATACGGAAAACCTTAGAAAATCAGTAGACATTTATGAAATTTCATGCTATACTGTATGCGGTGAAGATTGGACTTTGTCCATCTACCGATATCATAATTTCAGCG
>JAZORJ010000032.1:0-9466 GCA_045656525.1 Faecousia sp.
GGCATTATGAACACCCTGAAAGTCCTGTGCGGCTATTTGGATGTATAACATGGCCGGTAAAATCATTATGTGGATTGTATGCTTTGGTTGTGCAATCCTCTTCTACGCCATCGGAGTTTACGCGAAAAAACTGAAAAAGCCAATGTGGTTTTGGTCAGGTTGTGAGGTACCGGCTTCCCAAATCACGGATGTGGAGCAGTACAACAAGGAAAACGGTACCATGTGGCAGTTATATTCTTTGTGGTATTTTGCAGCAGGCTTGGCTGAAATCTGGAATTCCCTGATTTCTGTGATTATCCTTGTCGCGAGCTGCACGGTGGGTATCATTCCCTTGGTATACTGCTATAATAAGATTTATAAGAAATATCGTGTTCAATAACTACAAAAAACCGCAGCACCCATTGGTGCTGCGGTTCATTTTATTCAACGCCCTGTACTTCCAGCAAATCTAAGGCCTGCTGGCCGAGGATGGTCAGGGCGATGCTGCCCTTGATGGGGTAAGCATCATAGGCTTCTCCGTATGCGCCTTTTAAAGGCTGGTCAAAGTCAATGGAGATCAAACCACGCTTTTCAAGACACCGTAGAGCCAGACTGCTCTTTTCCGGGGACAACTCCCCTTCTTCCAAATAGACCGGATCCATGGAAGACGCGCTCCGGGCTACGGGCAGAAACGGAATCTGTCCCAGCTGACGAAGCATCACAATTTCCTCTTCCGTCAGCACCAAGGTGCTTCCACAGTTACCGCAGTTGCCGCAGCAACCGCCGCAGCCGCCTTTACAATCGCCCATTACACTTCTCCTTGCAGTTTCTTTTCCCGACTCTGGCAGGTAAACAGAATCACCTGCTTATTTTCTGCCATTTCCGTCAGAATATGCAGTGCTGTTGCCAAACGCTTATCGTCAAAGCGCACCATGGCATCATCCAGCACCAAGGGTGCATTGGGAGTCAGTTCCTCAGCAACGGCCAGACGCAGAGCCAGATACAGCTGATCTACCGTGCCGTCGCTGGGCCATTGCACGGAATGGGTGGTAACTTCTTGCTGCATACCCACTTCCAGACTCAGATCCTCTTTCAACCGCACCGTCTCATACCGGCCATCTGTGAATTTGCCGAACAGCTGCTCTGTGCGCTTGGCGATCCGAGGCGCAAAACGCCGCTGCAATTCGCCGGTGGCTTTTCTCAGTGCTTCCTGCGCCAGCTCCAAAGCGGCATAGGTCTCTTCCAGCCGTGCGATCCGATTTCTCACCTGTTTCAGCTTGGCTTTCAGCACATTCTCCTGACCCAACGCTTCCGCCTGACCCTGAAACTGACCCATTCGCACATCATTCTGTTTCCGTTCATAAGCGGCGCTGGTCAAAAGCGCATCGGTTTCGCTGAGGGTCTGGGTCAGATCATCCGGCTGTGTGGGCGCAGGGAGTTCCTTTGTCACGGAACGGAGTGCAGCCAGCTGACTTTCCGCCCGCTGCAAATCCCGACGGGTATCCCCCAAGGTTTTCCACCGAGCCGCTATCTGCTCCCATTTTTCCAGACACACGCCAATGCTTTCACCGCCGGTCAACGCCTGCAAGCGGGACATCAGGTCTTCCCTGCGCTGCTGCAATTGGATTACATTCTGCTGATACGCAGCGTTTTCTTCCTCATATGCTTTGCGCTGACGGGCAAATTCCTCCGCCTTGGAAATCCACAGGTTGCATTGTGCATCTCCATACTTGGCAGCGAGGGCATTCAGAAGTGTTTTGCACTTTTTCTTTTTGACGCCACCGATCGCAGTCAGCGTTACGCCCAACGCCAAAACCGCACTGCCCACAGCGAACAGCAATGTCAACCACAAACCACCGGCCAAAATCAGCGCTCCGATAATCAGCAATGCAACGCCAATGCCCATCAAGGCATTTTTCTTCAATTTTTCCAGTTTCTGTGCCTGTTCCGCATCCGCCTTTGCCTGCTGGATTGCCTGCTCGCCGGTCAGCCCCTCAAAGCACTTGTCACAAACAGGTGCTACGGGTGCAAGGGGCAGCATTTGCTGCTCCATTTGCAGGGACATGCTCTCATTGTGCAGCTTTTGCAGGTCTGTACGGGCACGCTCCGCTTCCTCCGCAGAGGGAAGACCCGCGCACTCTGATTCCATTGCTGCAAGCTGGTTTTCGATCTGGTCTCTGCCCAATTCCGCTTCCCGGATGTGTCGGAAGTCTTCCTGTGCCTTGGCGTAATTCAGCGCAACCTTATGATTTTCCAGCTTAGCAACCCATGCTTCCAGTTCTTTCTGACGCAATTGGAGTCGCTCAGCCTGCGTATTCAGATCCTGCAAGGTATGCAGCTGTTCTTCCAGCTTTTCCTGCTCTGCCTCGGCTTGGGGCAGCAAACCGCTCTTGTTGTAACGGCACTTGTTTTTCAGGTCTTTCAGGGACTGAGCCAGTTTTTCTCCGGCGCCGCTTTCATCGCCGGTGGTTACCAAATTATTCAGCCGGCGACGCAGGGCATCATCCTGTGTCACAGGCATATCGGACAGCTTTAAAAATCCTGCTCGGACAAACACGCTCCGCTCCACGCCCAGCAGCTCCATGCCGCAGTTCGCAGCAGTCAGCTCCGGCACATCCATGCCGGTTTCTGTCTCATAGGCGCGGAATTCACCGAAAATCAGTCGGCCGCGAGTGCGTCGTTCGATGGTAATATTCCGCCCATTCCAGCAAATGTCCATCCGCCCTTCCATGGGCGCACCGGACCAAGGGGCATACCGCTCCTTATCCGCCAACGCACTTTGGGTTGTGCGGGCCTTGGTGTCGATGCCGTAAAGCATGGCAACAATAAAGGCACTCCATGTGCTCTTGCCCCATTCATTGGGCGCCTCGATGATGTTCAGGCCCGGTTGCAGGGGCAGCGTCTGCCGCTCCAATTTGCCAAAGGTGGCAGTCATAGAATAGATCTTCACGGCAGGATCACCTCCTGTCCGTCGAGAATCTGCCGGGAAATTTGCGCTGCCAGTTTTACACGCTGCTGGAACACTTCGCTTTCCGTGTCCAAGGCATCATGCAGCAGGCTGAAATACATACCTTCCAAACTATCCTCCCCCACTGCGCTCCACAGTTCCTTTTCCGGGATGGTCTTATCCCGCAGGATCAGGTTTTTCACATAGGAAAACTGCTCCGCAAGGGCGTCCAAATTCAGCGCATCGGCATAGCCGGTGAATGTGATACGATAAAAATCCTCTGTGGCTACGCCGGGCAATACGGACGCCAATGTCTGGGCCGCATCCGCCCCCGTTTCCACAGTCTCATCATAAAACCGGGGAACATCCAACGGACGGAATTCCGCCTTGACCTGCTCTCCCAACTCCAAGAGGATCACGCCCTTTTCGCCGGTTTCGTCGTAACCGTGACCCATGGGACAGCCGGGCCATGCGCAGAGAGTATCCCCACTGCGGAAGCTGTCCGTCTTGTGGATATGCCCCAACGCCAAATAATCCAAGCCGGAAAGGCGCACTTGCTGTGCTGTCACAGGACAGTAGGGCGAAGATGTATTGGTGGCATCCCCATGCAGGATGCCGATTTTCCATTTCATGCTTCCCTCTGCTCGGAAATTCGCCAAAAGTGCCGGGCAATCCATAGCCTCAAAGCCTGCGCCGTAAATGGTGCAGTTAAGATTGGGAAGTTCTACCGATTCCATAGCTGCGTGCTTGAAAATATGCACATTTTCCGGCCAATTCTCTGCAATATAAGGAGAATTCGGCTGACAAAAATCATGATTTCCCGGAGTGATAAATACCGGGATCTTCGCACCTGCCAGCGCAGCATATACCTTACGGAAAGAATCTTGGGTATATGCACCGTCAAAGAGGTCACCGGAAAGCAGCATAACATCGCAGTTTTCCTTTTGCGCCAACTCTGCAATTTTCTCCGGAATCTTGCTCAGTTCTTGTCGCAAAAAACGAGCCTGCTCCTCCGTTTTTCCGGACATAGGTGCATCCAGATGCCAGTCGGCGCTGTGTAGAATTTTCATCGTAAAGATCCACCCTTTCCGCCTTTCGGCATTTTCCTGTGGCAGCGTCAATGGTGAAGAGCACTGCTTCTATTTTTGTGGGTCCGTTGGCCCACTGGTAACGATTGGGGATATCCCCCCGGAATTTCGCAATGGAAAGATCCGGCCGAATGCCCAGCACGGAACGGCTCGGGCCGGTCATGCCAAGATCGGTCACATAACCGGTGCCGCCGGGCAGAATTTGGGCGTCCGCTGTGGGCACATGGGTATGCGTTCCCCAAACGGCACTCACCCGGCCATCCAGCATATAGCCCATAGCCAGTTTTTCCGCAGTTGCCTCCGCATGGATTTCCACAAGAATAATCTTGGTATCGATTTCTTTCAAAATCTTCTCGATCTGCAAAAAGGGATTATCCGGGCCGTAATCCATATTGCAGCGGCCGATCAAATCGATCACCGCTACCGGTCCTGCATTGGTTTCATAAATTCCATATCCCCTGCCCGGCACTTGGGGTGCATAGTTGGCAGGGCGCAGAATCCGGGAACAGTCATCCATATAGGTTGCGATCTCCCGCTTGCCCCATGTGTGATTTCCCATGGTGATCACATCAGCACCGGCATCGAAAATATCCTCCGCCTGATCTTGTGTAATGCCCACCACGCTGGCATTTTCACCATTGACGACGACGAAATCTGCCCCGCATTTCCGTTTCAGGTAACGCAGCGACTTGCGGATTCGTTCCATGCCCGGTCCGCCAACCACATCACCCACGGTCAATACTTTTAAATCCATAGGATTTCCTCATTTCTATCACTTAGCGCACAGACTTAGCATACTCCGTAGGGGTAACACCAACTTTATCCTTAAACTGGCGGGAGAAGTGGTGCACTGTGGAGTATTGCAAAGCCTCTGCAATCTCCGTGAAGTTCAGATCGCCTTCACGGATCATTTGCTTGCTTTCCTGAATTTTAATGCGTCGTATGTATTCACCCGGCGATATCTGCAAATTCTTATGGAACAATGCCGTCATATAGCTGGGACTCACATCTACCATTCGGGCCACATGTGGTACGGACAATTTTTCCCGAATATGGGCACCGATATACTGCTGCGCCCGGCAGATAATCTCGTTCTCCGAATTCAAAGAATTAGAAGCCATCAGCTTGGTTGCAGGTGCTTGCTGACGCAGCAGTTTCAAAAGCAGCTGGGTCAGCTGTGCCGCAATCATATCCATGGACCATGCATCCATCCGCTCCTGCTCCCGGATCATCTGTTGGATCAATGTCACGCCGGTTTGAGACGGCCGAAGTTTGCGATTGAGCATGCTTTCCAGATTGCCGTCCTGCACTTCAAAGGACAATGTCACATAACGGGGTGCCACATCCATATCCGCATACTGCATGTGCCACTGGTTCGCACCGTAAAGCACCATATCTCCCTGCTCCAACACCAATTCCTGACCTTCGGTCACGGAATGCATGGTTCCCCGATCCACATAGGTCAATTCCAGAGCCGGATGGGCTTCACCTGCAAAGAAGAATCCCTTTTCCTTCTCATGGTAAAAGAAGGTGTAGACACCGGATACGCGCATATTGCTCTGCACATGGCTGCAACCCAATTTGGAATGGGCATCCACGACCCGGACGGGTTTATGCATGCACAGCTGCGCCCGGGCACTTTCCCGACGCAAGGGTGCAAGATAAAAATAGGTATTCCGGTTGATACAGACCGGCTGATCCAAGTAGAAGGATTGAAAATCCGTACCGTTCTCGGACACAGCCAAAACGATCATGCCGCTGTCGGTCAAAATCCATGTATCCTCTACCGCTTGAAAGACGGTTTGCTCCTCCCAGTCCAGCTCCACCTGCTGGGTCAGCGTTGCCTCTTGGCGGATACTCTCCGGGTCCCGGTCCGGTCCCCGAACGCCATATTGATGGAAATCAAATTGGTTCAAATGCAGGATCATATTTCTGCCCCCTAACATAAAAGTGGGATCACATTTCTGTGACCCCACTATTATACTAAAAAAAGTTGAAAATGGCAAATACTTTATTTCTGATATTCGAATTCAAAATTATAAATATCCACCGTATCCCCGTCTTGGATGCCCATTTCCTCCAAACGGGTGAATAATCCGCACTTTCTCAGCTGTAAATCAAAATAATTTCGAGACTCGTAATCATCGAAATTGATATTTTCCACCAACCGTTCCAGCCACAATCCCGTAACCAGCCAAGTATTGCCGTAGTGATCGATCTCCAAGGCATTGGGATCTGCAACCACAGGTGCAGCTTCCACATATTCCGGCTCATAGATGGTAACCGGGGGCAATGTGGACAAACGCTGGGCAACTACACGCATCAGATTCTTGGTGCCCTGTGTCGTACCTGCGGAAATTTCATACAACTCGCATCCGGCAGCCTCCACCACCGCACGCAACCGTTGCAGATTGTCGCTATCCGGGGGCAAAAGATCGCACTTGTTCGCCGCAACGATCATAGGCCGGTTGCTCAGATCCACACTGTAATTGGCCAGCTCGTCGCAAATTGCATTGAAATCCTCCACCGGATCCCGACCCTCACTACCAGAAACGTCCACTACATGGACAAGCAGTCGGCAACGGTCGATATGCCGCAGGAAGTCGTGTCCCAAGCCGGCGCCGTCCGCTGCGCCCTCGATGATACCGGGGATATCCGCCATGACAAAGGACACACCCTCATCCACATAGATCACGCCCAAATTGGGGAACAAGGTGGTAAAATGATAGTTCGCAATCTTGGGACGGGCATTGGAGGTGACGGAAAGCAAAGTGGACTTGCCCACATTGGGGAAACCAACCAAGCCAACATCTGCCAGCAACTTCAGTTCCAGAATCACATCCCGCTCCTGACCCTTGATGCCGGCCTTGGCAAAACGGGGCACCTGACGGGTAGGCGTTGCATAGTGGGCATTACCCCAGCCGCCCCGGCCGCCTTTGGCCAGAACAAAATCCTCTCCGGAGGACATGTCCACAATGATGGCACCCGTCTCAGCATCCCGGACCACCGTACCTCTGGGCACTTGAACGATCAGGGGCTCTCCCCGCTTGCCGCTCATTTTCCGACCTTGGCCGTTCATACCGGACTGAGCCGCATATTTGCGCTTATAGCGAAAATCCAGCAAGGTGGACAGATTGTCATTGACCCGCAGAATCACGCTGCCGCCATGACCGCCGTCGCCGCCATCCGGACCGCCGGATGCCACATATTTTTCACGGTGAAACGCAACCGCACCGTCGCCGCCTCTGCCGCCGCAGACGGTGATGCGCACCTTATCTACAAACATTTCCATAAATCGTTCCTCCTATCTTCGGAACTGGTTTTCAAGAAAAAGGGCTGTCGCAGTTAGTTTGCAACAGCCCTTCGCTTCTCATACGCTATTACTGCTCGGCGTACACGGAGCACTGCCGACGATCCTTGCCCTTGCGCTCGAACTTGACGACACCGTCAACCAGAGCAAACAGGGTATCATCCTTGCCAATACCAACATTGACACCGGGATGGATATGAGTACCTCTCTGGCGAACCAGAATGTTGCCGGCCAGAACAAACTGACCGTCTGCACGCTTCACGCCCAGGCGCTTAGCCTCGGAGTCACGGCCGTTCTTGGTGGAACCGCCGCCCTTGTGGTGAGCGAAGAACTGAATGCCAATTTTCAGCATGGTGTTACACCTCCAAAACTTCGATATAATCAGGATATTCATCCCGCAGATTGCAAAGATAGAGAAGCATTCCGGCAAGTACTGCCTGTACGCTTTCCTCTTCGTCGCAGGATGTGGGGAGGGTCAGAGTGATGCGAGCATCCTCTTCCTTGACCCGAACTTTGGCTTTGGCACCGCACACATCATTGATGGTGGCCTCTGCCATGGAAACAACAGCGGAGATGGCGGCGCAGACAATGTCGCTGCCGTTTTCAGCATAACCGCTGTGGCCGGAGACGGAGAATCCTGTGATTCGATCGTCTTCCGTGAAAAATTCGCATCTTGTCATAGTCAATTACAGAGCGATCTTGGTGATCTCAACCTTGGTGTAAGGCTGACGGTGACCAATCTTCTTCTTTTCGTTCTTCTTAGCCTTGTAGCGGAAGATGGTGAGCTTCTTGCCCTTGCCATTCTTCACGACCTTAGCCTCGACCTTAGCGCCCTCCACAACGGGAGTGCCGATCTTGGTGTTCTCGCCGTCCAGGACAGCCAGAACCTGCTCGAAGTTGATGGTGGTAGCTTCCTCAGCGTTCAGCTTCTCAACGAAGATGACGTCGCCCTCAGCAACAGTGTACTGCTTGCCACCGGTCACGATAACTGCTTTCATTTGTTTCACCTACTTTATATTGTGTAGTCTCGCTCTGGGGGTGCGGTATCGGATACCGTCTTAAACCCATTCGATGCGGCTGGACTATTTTAGCACCGAAATACAGAAAAGTCAAGGGGATTTTGCATATTTTTCTTGCATTTTCCATTTAAAAAACAGCCCCCACAGATGTGGGGGCTGTGCATTTATGAAACAAATGAAGAATTAGAACAGCTTCTTCTTGCCGATGACCAGAACAGCCAGAGCGCTCATAGCAACGACCATGATAACGGTCATGCCCAGAACTGCGGTGTGATCGCCGCCGTCACCGGGTTCAACGTCGCAACGATCGCAAAGACCATCGTTGTCTGCATCTACATGGCCCAGCGCAGCGATTTCATCCTGTGCAACCAGAACTTCGTTGCAACGATCGCAGTGCTTGCCTTCGGTCTTACCAGCCTCGGTGCAGGTAGCGTCCTTGCCGGCATCGATCACTTCATTGTGACCCAGAGCATCGATCACCTTGTTCTCGCTGATGGTTTCGCCGCAGTCAGCACAAACGGTCTTGCCGGTGTTGCCGGGAACAGTACAGGTAGCATCCACAGCGCCATCGACCTTGGTGTTGGCGTGGGTGCAAGCGGGAACACAAGTCACAGTCATGGACTTGAAGCGGATTTGCTGATTAGCTGCATCCAGCTTGATGTACTGAGCAGGGGTATCGAAGTTGATGGTGACATCAGCGTAACTGGTAGTATAGCTATGATTGGAGTGCTTGGTCCAGTTCTCGCCGTCCTCAGAAACATACACATCGAAGGTGCTGTTCTTGTAACCAACATTCAAAACCAGCGTAGTAATGGGCTGTTTTGCTTGGATAACGCCCTCGGAGCCTTTGTAGATTCTGGCAGTATCACCGCTGATCCAGCCAGAGCTGATAGAGAGCTTAACATTAGCGTCCAGATCGCGGACGATTGCAGCTCCGCCCAATTCGCCGGCAACAACATAGTCAGCCATAACATAGGTAGCGCTGGAGGAGTTGCCGCCGGGAGTGTTATCGCCGCCGGGAGTGTTATCGCCGGCGCCAGCCTTAACAACAGCGGTCAGAACGGGATATTCCATCTCATAAGTGCCGTTGTTGTAATTCTTGACAGATTTAACAGTAAAGGTA
>JAZORJ010000033.1:0-9917 GCA_045656525.1 Faecousia sp.
GTCACTGAAAATGTGACTTCTCCCGCTAAAATATTAGATTGTAGCTTGGAATCGTTTCTTCGGTAGTTTTTGGTATTTAAATTCAACCTGATTATGTATGTTCATGATTTTTGGCATTTCTGTATTCTCTTGGGGTCGTGCCCTTGTATTTTTTAAATACTTTGGTGAAATAGCTACTTTCTGAGAAGCCGCACTCCGAACTGATCGTAATAATGGAAAAATCGGTGCTATCCAGCAAATAGGCGGCATGCTCTATACGGTAGAAGTTTACATAGTCCATGGGCGTTTGGTGTGTAAGAGAGGCGAAAATCCGGCAGAAATACTGAGGATTCATGCCCACTACGCTGGCCAGATCCTCTAGAGAAAGATTGGTGTTATAATGGGTCTCGATGTACTCCAGAACAGCTTTGATCCGGTCTATTCTATAGGTTCCTTCGTACGTACCCGCAGTGGGTACTGTATAGTAGCCGGCGGTTATAATGCTGGAAAATAGCTTGCAAATGCAGGCCACTGTTTCTAATTCACGGCAATTCCATTGCTCAATGCCTGAATCAGCGGAAAAAATATGCATAAGTCTATCCACAATGCGGCAAACCGGACACTCGGGGGAAAAGACAAAAAATTCCTGTGTAAGGAGTTTCTGCCGATAAAAAGGACGCAGATGTTTTTTTGCCAACTCAAAGCTCCGGAATAGTCCGTACAGATCAAACACAAAGCACTCATAAACGCAGTTTGCGGGTGTACCGCCGTGCAGAACACCGCCCCGGATCAGCAGAACATCCCCGGCTTTGGCAGTAAATTGCTTGTTATCTAGCAAAATCTGCAAAGATCCTGATTTTACACGCAGAATCTCCCAGTCCTTGTGCCAATGAAAAGGCATTTGATATCGGGGATGCCGAATATCTACATAGTAGTATTCGGCTGGGAATTCCAAAGTTCCGTGCTGGGTTTGGTCCAAATGTGTAAATGCGTGCATAGGCGCCTCTCAAAGTAATTATTTTACCATTTTAAATGATAATAGCACAAGAAATTCTCGTTTGTCAATGGTAAAATAATAATGAAATATTCTACCGAAAAGGAGAAAATTATGAGCTATGGAAAAAAAGTCTGGATTTTTCCAGACGCAGAGCTTCCCCCCAAGGGCGTTAATGCTATTCCCGGTCATGAATCTGTGATTATCACCAATGTATCGGACCGGACAGCACAGGTGAAGTTTACCCTCATATATGCAGATAAGGATCCGGTCAGCTTTGTGGCAGATGTGGCACCCATGCGCGTGCGCTGTTTGCGGACTAACAAAGCGGAGGATTTTGGTCCTTACACTGCAGTGGAGGAAGAACAATACGCCCTAATGTTGGAAAGCAATGTGCCCATCGTGGCCCAATACGGACGTGCCGAGCCCCGGGCTGTGGCATTTTATACCACCCCCGGTTATTGTGAATAATTAAAATTTAGGAGGAATTACATTATGGCAAGAATTTGTATCCCTGATTACGAGTATAAGGAGCGCGTACAGCGCGCAGCAGCAATCCTGCGCAGAGAGGGTTTGGATGCCCTGATCGTCAATGGCAACGAGGCTGACTATGCTAACCCCCGTTACTTCTCCGGCTTCTGGCCCCTGTTTGAGCGTTCCGGTGTTGCCATCTCTGCCGATGGCCGCGCTGCGCTGATGGTGGGTCCCGAATCCGCGATTTTCGGCGCTGATCGCAACAAGTTGGACAAGACCTTTGTTCTGACGGCTTACCGGGAGGGCGCTGACCCGGCATATCCCGAGTTGAAACCCGATACTTTTGACGATGTCTTCAAGTATATCGGCGTCACCGGTAAGAAGATCCGCATCGGTGTGGCTTCCTTCCTAGATACCTCCGTTACCATCTTTAACGCCATTCGGGACGCATTCCCCGAGGCGGAGATTGTGGATGCCGGCAAGATCATGGTGGAGCTGCGCTCTGTTAAGTCTGAAAATGAGCTGGCCTGCTTGCGGGAAGGCTACCGCATTGCCAACATTGCCACCGAAGAGGTGATCAAGGCCATTCGCCCCGGTATGACGGAATTGCAGATGGTGGGCGTAGCCCAGAAGGCTGTTTACGAGCACGGTGCGGAGTATGAGGGTCTGCCTATGTATGTATTCTCTGAGGCATCCACCCGTCACGCTATCTCCCGGTCCAGCTATCGTGAATTCCAGAAGGGTGATATTGTACAGCTCAATCTGTCTGCCAAGATTGATGGTTACTCCGCTGCCATCGGCTATCCCATTTGCCTGGGTAAGCTGGAAGGCCAGCGCCGGGATATCGTGCAGTTCTGTCGGGATGCCCACAACTGGAGCGCCCAGCAGGTCAAGGCCGGCATCTATGCGGCGGATATTGCCAAGGGCTTCTATAAGTACTATGTAGACCATGGCTATGAGAAGAACTATGTTTACGGACCTCTGCACGGCACGGGTATCATTGAGGTGGAAGCACCTTGGTGCGAGACCAGTTCTGATTACTACCTGAAGGAGAATATGTGCTATCAGGTGGATACTTATATTTCCGCAGACACCTTCGGTGTTCGTTGGGAGAAGGGTATTGCGGTCAAGGAGAACGGCTTTGAGATGCTTAGCCCTGAAATCCCCGAGGTCTGCCCCGAGCTTCTGTTCTAAACCACGAAAAGGAGGACATCCCTATGCAGATGCTGGAAATGTTCTATGATGAGATTCAGGACGCAGTGGACAGAAAAGTTCCCTTTATCATTCCTGTTGGTACGCTGGAATACCACGCCCGGCATGCTTCCTGCGGCACAGATACGCTGGTCATTACAGGATGCCTGCGGGAGTTGGAGAAGGAAAAGGAAATCGTTGTGTGTCCGCCCATCTGGTACGGTGTGGCATCCTATGCGGTTTGCGGTCCGAAACCCAGTCATTTCCATGTGGATGAGGATGTGTATGCCGATTATCTGTACTGTGTACTTAAATCCATGATCGAAGCAGGACACAAAAATATTTACCTGATTCCCCATCATCAGACCGAGGGTGCAGGCCTGATGCCTATGACAATTGCATGTCACAAGGCCGCAAAGAAGGTAACTATGGAATACATGGAAAATACCTTGGGCAAAGGCTGGTGGGGCAGCGATGCGTATGCTTCATACTATGAGCAGCTTGGCAGCGGGGATGATCCCTTCTCCTATATCAAGGTGATTCCGCTGATCGGCGCCGACGCTCAGATTAAGTGTGGTGGCTTCGACCATGCGGGCAAATGGGAGACATCTTTGCTGATGGGTACGTACCCGGAGCTGGTGGACAAATCCCGTTGCAACCGCAATACAGAGTGGTTTGCGCAGAGTGCTCAGGAAGCCAGTCGGGAAATTGGTGAGCATATGGTTAACTGCACATTGGAATGGCTGCGGGAAGCCATTGTGTGATATTCGTATTGGGAGGAAATGGACATGAAAAAAATTCAGGCAGTTCCCATTACGAAAGAGGGATTTGCGCCCTTTGGACAATTCTATCAGATGGATGCGCCCCAAGGGTATGCGCTCTGCGGGGAAATTCCCCGGTTTTTCCCAGATCGTTTAACGGCGGATAGCCGGCAAACGGTGGGTTTTTCTCCCATTGTGGTGAGAAAGCCAGAGAAAATGATTATTACCCAACAGGAGTACCATACCACCACATGGGAAATGATTTTCCCAATGGATGACGATATGATTCTACATGTGGCCCCTGCATCTGGCGGCACACCGGTGACGGACTATGCGCAGGCGTGTCTTGTTCCGAAGCATACGCTGGTGAAGCTCAATGCTGCTATTTGGCATCTGGCTCCGCTGCCCGCTAGCAAAGAGGCGTTGACGGCCATGATCATTCTGCCAGAGTGTACATATGCCAATGACTGTACTGTGGTGGATTTGCTCCCTGAACAGCAATTTGAGATTGTTTTATAAGCACAGTATTCAATAAAAAATTGAATGCCGGCGGCGTTTGCCGCCGGCATTTCTTGTACTGTAGCTAATGCCGAACCGCACCTGTTGAGCAATATGACGGCAATTGTTGATCTATAGTTTCCTATATGGGATAGTGTTGCAACCAAAGGGCACTATGGGAGCGTTGCACTGTTATTTCAAGGAAGGCAGAATATAATTAGCGATTCAATACGATGGCGGTTGATCTACCCTGAATCTTACGTGCCATCTACATAGCCCATGCCAATATAATAGGGCCACCTGGTCACAGGTGGCCCTAAATGATTATGCATGTTGTTTCATATACTACCCCAGTTGGAGCGAGAAGTGATTTTGGATCGGTGCATAGCTTCGGATTCTGTAACCTTTCGACAATAGAAATCAGCTGCAATCTGTCTTAAAAGATTGGGGTCCACTAGATTTTTCTTGCGCCCCACATACTTGCCTTCCTGTTTTGCTTGTGCAACTCCGTCACGATGCCGCTTTCTATTATACGCAACTTCTAAGTTTTCTTGCAATATGAGTAGCTTAAACTGAAGGCTAGATTCCTCTTCTGAAAGTTCGCGTTCTTCTGATTCGCCCCAAACGGTTGCACTACTTCTTAGAATGTGAAGTGGGGACCGGATCAACATATGATTTGTATTTGCGATCTTTTAAAGTCCCTTAATTACAACACAATCTCCCGGTTGAAGATTTGAGGGAAGTTCCTCGGTAGAATTGAAAATAATATGGCCGTGGTTCCTCTGTGCGCTCTACCATTCGAATAAAAGATAATCTGCGATTAATTTGTGATGTGCTACTTCTTTTTCTTTTTGATCAGCACCGCGGCTGTGCCCCCGGCGACAGCCCCTGCTGCCAGGAAAATCAGAACAATAACAATCGGATTTGTCTTTACCTCCTCGTCAGATGAAGCTGCACCCGACTGCGTTGTGGGCAGGGTGCCGATGGGTTCCCAGGAGGGAGTGGTTGCCGGTGTAGATGCTTCTGGCTGCTGTTCCTTTTCACCGCAAAGCGTGCAGATTTTGCTTTCTGGATCATAGCTATGACCGCTGGCGGGAATGATATCTTGAGCCTGAATAATTGTGTTGCATACGGAGCATTTCTTGCCGTCTGTCAAGCCATCCTCTGTGCAGGTTGCGGCTGTTCCTGTAATTGTCTGTTCTTTATGGGTTGCGCAGAAGAAACTTCCGCATCCGTCACAAATGGAATCGTTGTTTTTGTCCGTGTGGGGTTGGATGGGAATATCCTTAGATTTGTAGTGGTCGCAGTTATTGCAATCTCTGCGCTCCAAGCCCTTGCTTGCATGAGTGGCTTCTTTCGCAACATACCATGCACCATAAGAATGTCCGGAGGCTTCTGTGGGATCTGTTTGACGGATTTCCTTGCAGACGGTGCAGCTGTATTGCGTATAGCCATTTACTGTGCAGGTAGCGGCAATTACTTCTGTTTTAAATTCATTGCCGGTGCAGTTGAAGTGGACCGGTTTGCGATTTAACGCACTGCTGTCCGTTCCGTCAAAATAAAGACTATTCCACTGACTCTCTGTGCCCTTGAACCAGACGTGCCATACATTATAGAAGGCGTGAAACCCGACCTCCTGAATGCTTGCCGGAAGAACAACCAATTCATAGTTTGGGCAGTTATCAAAAGCTTTACGTTCAATCGAGATCAAACTATCCGGGAAACGGACATCTTGCAGATTATCGCAACCTGCAAACGCACTCTCACCAATGGTCTGCAACCCTTGACCAAAAACTAGGGTCGTCAATGCGTCACAGCCTGAAAATGCACTGTCTGCAATCTGTGTAATGCCATCTGGTAAAGAGATCCGATTTAATTTGCTACACTGATAAAAGGCGTACCTACCAATTGAGGTGGTGCCTTTGTTAATCGTCACACTGGTTAAGCTTGAGCAGTTATTAAAGGCAGAATCTTCAATTGTGGATACATTACCGGGAATCGTTATACTGGTTAAACTACTGCAGTAGCTGAATGCCCCTCCATTGATCTTGGAGATGCCCGAGCCAAGGGTTACACTGGTGAGGGAGGTGCAGTATGCAAATGCATGACCGCTCAGATTTGTCACATTATCAGGTATTACAATTGTTTTCAAACTCTCGCAACTTTGAAAGGCATCAGCACCAATGCTTGTTACCTTGTTGCCTATAATTACCTTGGATAACTTCAAACACTGCGCGAAGGCGTTGCTTCCAATTGTAGTTAGACTGTTTGGAAGTTCAATATTACTCAGTTCACAGCATAGTTGGAAAGCCTTGGCTCCGATACGTGTTAAATTCTGGGAGAGTATAACATCAGTCAATTTCTGGCACCTTGAAAAAGCAGACTCGCCAATGGAGATGACAGAATCGCCCATTATGACTTTGGTGAGATTCTCCAAGCCTGCGAAAGCACTCTTCGACACGGAGGTGATCTCGTTACCAATTAAGATAGTTTTGATATTGGAGCGTTTTTCTTTCCATGGGGCAGGGGTTGCGTTATTAAATTGAGGTATATCACCGGAACCAGAGATTGTTAGTGTGCCCTCATCATCCAAAGTCCATGTCAGATTATCGCCAATGGCTCCACTGCTGGGGGCTTCGGCGTGGGCTTTGCTGGGCGTAAGGACCAATAGAATAACACACAAAGCAAATGCTAAAATTGCTGAAAATATCCGTGTTTTCTTCACGTCAATCACTCCTTACTTTTTCTTCTTTTTTAACGCAAAAATCACAAGGGATGTCACCATGCCGATGAGGATAGATGCCACTGCAATGGTGACCATCGGGATCCACGGGACAGGAGAGGAGTCGTCTTGTGTATCCGGTTCTGCTGGAACAGGGTCACTGGGGATAGTAGGTTTTGTCTTATCCGGTACTGTTACCGGTGGTTCGCTGGTAGTCGGCTGAGAGGGCGCTGTCGCCGGGGGCGTACTGGGTTCGGATGTGGGTGGCTCGGTGGAAGCATTGAGCTTTGCGATTGTCTTTTGCTCCGAAGCACCGCAGGCTTTACAGGTGCGTTTGGCAAGTCCCTCTTTTTCAGTAGTGGGAGAAGTGATCGTTGACCATGAGCCGTAGCTATGTTCTGCTAACGGAAGTTCTCCCTCCGGATCCACAGTCTGTTTGCATATAATGCACCATGTTTCACTGCGCTGACCCGGTTCTGTACAGGTAGGGGCTTTGATAACATCCCATCGCAGATCGTGTTGGCCCATGCAATCCGGAATGTAGTTGAAATAATAGCCCAGCTCGTTTACATTGGCATTTTTCCACTCTGGCATATATCCGGGATAATAAAGGTCCACTTCCTGAATTTGCGGGACGCCGTCACCCACTTGGGGTGGCAGACCCCGAAAAGTGACTTTTGTCAGGTTGGTGCACCAACTGAACACATCGCCACCCATTTTTTTGACGCTGGCAGGAAGGGTGATCTCTGTGATACCGGAACGGGTAAAGGCGCTCATTTTGATTTCGGTTATACCGTCTCCGAGAATTACCGCTTTCAGGTTTTTGCAATCGGCAAAGGCGTATTCATCAATGAGTTTTACCGTATCTGGAATCGTAACGGAAGTAACCTCGCACTCTTGGAATGCACTCCGGCCGATGGTGAGCGCCCCCTCGGGAACCGCATATGCCCCTGAATAGCCCGGTGCAACTGCTTCCAGTTCCTTGGTTTTTTTGTTATACAAACCGTTATTATGAATTTCCCATGTGGAATTATTTTTACTGATGGTGAAGGTAGTTAAATTGGTGCAGCCTTCAAAGACTGCGTAAGTAATACGGGAAAGATCTGCACCAAAGTGGACGGATTGAAGATTGGTGCATCTATTGAAGGCATTATCCTCAATTGTTTTGACAGAATCCGGGATAGTCAGCGTTTTCAAGGCCTTGCAGCCACTCAGTGCACCTCGGCCGATGAGTTCCAACCCATCATTTAGCTGGATATCCGTCAAGTAAATGCAGTCAGCAAAGGCATAATCGTCTAGTTCTTTCAAGCTCTTTGGCATCTGCAAGGATGTCAGCTGATTGCAGTTGTTAAAAGCGTCATAACCAATTTTGGTTATCTGATCGTGTAGGGTTAGACTACTCAGTGAACGGCAATTTACAAATGCGCCACGGGGGATGACAGTAATGCTCCTGGGAATGGTAACAGAACGCAGACCACAGCTTTGAAAGACATACTGGTCAATGGATGTGACACGGCTTATGTCGATATTCACAAGTCGGCTACACTCTGAAAAAGCATACTCTTCAAGGGTAGTGACATAGCTCGTATTAATACTGGAAAGGGAATTACAGTTTTGAAATGCGCAGCTTCTAATTATTGTTAAACTTTGGGGTAAAACCACTTCTGTCAAATTCTGCAAGGAAGAAAAGGTGTACGCACCAATACCGGTAATACCCTCGCCAATAACAACTCTTTTGACATTTTTTGCGTAATTGCTCCAAGGCTTATAGTGGGTATGCACAGTGATTTCGCCGGTGCCGGAAAGGGTCACCGTACCAGTATCGGAATCATATTCATAAGTGATGTTTTCGTTCCAGTCTTCTTCCCATCTCTCTGCTGCTTGGGCATCGGGGACAAGAGGAAGCAGTAAGCATAATGCGAGGAGGATCACAAAAAATAAAAATTTTTTCATAGTTTCTATCCTTTCTGCGAAAATGCAGGTGGTAGGACTACTCGCCAAAAAACTCTTCAAGAGGGAAGTTAGAGTAGTTTTCTATATTTTCAATGTCGCCGCATTCAATAAAAACAGGAGCTGACGATACTAGCGTTTCGCCCAGTACCACATAGTTTAGCTTAGTGCAGCCATGGAATGCATTGGCACCTATTTCTTCAATACTGCCTCTCAAAATTGCTGTTTGCAGCCGCCAACAGTTACTGAAAGCACGCATACCGATTGTTTTCAGATTGGGCGGTGCGGTAAAGCTGGTGATTGCGGTCGAACGAAATGCATACCAGCCGATTTCGGTCAGTTTGGAACCCGGAGCAAATTCCACCTTGGTCAGTGCCATACATTTGGAGAATGCGTTGGAATCGATCCGTGTTACATTAGCCGGAATCAAAATGTACTGCAAGCGGTTACAGCCATCAAAGGCAGACTCACCGATTTCTTTCAGAGACGCACACAAATGGACCTCAGTCAGATTGTCAAGCCCTTGGAAAGCTTCTTCCGAAACAAATGTGCATCCCTCGGTCATAACGACCTTGGTGATCAAATCAGAATACTTTTTCCAAAGGTCTGTATCATTACTTGAATATTGAGCAGTGCCATAGATGGTCAAAGTGCCGTCGCTGGTCAATTGGAAGGTACGACGTGCATTTGAGTCGTTCCCTCGGGCAATTACGGTAATGGACGGCTGGGTTTCGGAAGGTTTTGTAGCAGGAGGCGCTGTGACGGGCGGTTTTGTTGCAGGTGGTTTTGTGACCGTGGGACTAGTGGTAACAGGCACGGTAACGGGCGGTTTCGGTGCGGTAGAATTTGGCGGTTGCGTAACGGGAATCTCTAATGTGGGATTTTCCTCAGCTTTTGCGATAGGAGAGGTAAGGAAGCAAAACGCCACAAATACCACTAGTGCAACCGCAAAAGCCGTGAGCCAGTAGCCGTAGGGGTGGTAGGCCAGTACATTGCGGATACGCTGTTTTAGATCCACTTCACCAAAGGCTACTGGGCATTCCAGAATACCAAATCTGCGTTTCTCGTTATTGAGCAGTGCCTGTGAATAAGCCTTGCGCTCCTGCAAATCCATAGAATGAATCACTCGCTCATCGCAGGTGATCTCAATATCCCTGCATAGCAGGGCATAGCCAACCCAAACCAGCGGATTGTACCAATGTATGGCCACGCAAAGCACACCAATCAGCTTCCACCAGTGGTCCAAACGTTGGATATGGATTCGTTCATGAGCTACAATAAATGCACGATCCTGCTCATTTAGCCCCATAGGCAGATAAATTCTGGGTTTTAGATAGCCCAGCAAAAA
>JAZORJ010000034.1:0-5610 GCA_045656525.1 Faecousia sp.
GGAAATCATCCCGGAATTTTTGCAGGAATGTGTACTGGACGGCACGCACTATGCCCTTCCGTACATGCGCTCCACAGAGGCCTGCTATGTGAACAAGACCTATGTGGAAAAGCTGGGCTACACCCTGCCGGAAGTCCTGACATGGGATTTCATTTGGGAAGTTTCCGATGCAGCGATGGCCAAGAATGCCGACGGCACATTTGCCGTAAACGGACAAAAAGTGATGATCCCCTTCATGTACAAGTCCACGGACAACATGATGATTCAGATGCTTCGCCAGCTGGATGCACCTTATTCCACCCCCGGCGGTACCATTGAGATTTTCAATGACACAACCAAGAATTTGCTGTATGAGATCGCAGACCATGTGGGAAAGAAGTCCTTCTCCACCTTTAAGACGGATAGCTATCCGGCGGATCTTTTAAATGCCGGTCGGTGCATTTTTGCCGTCGATTCCACCGCGGGTGCTACTTGGATGGGCCCGGATGCACCGCTGATGGACATCAGCGAGGGCAATATCGTGGATTTTGAGATGGAGGTCATGGCGATTCCCCAATTTGATACGGAGCATCCCAAAATGATCTCCCAAGGCCCGTCGGTGTGCGTGTTCAATCAGGAAGACCCGCAGGAAGTGCTGGCAAGCTGGCTCTTTACCCAGTATCTGCTGACAAACAAGGTACAGGTTGGCTATGCCAAGACGGAGGGCTATTTGCCTGTTACCTCCAAGGCCCAGCAGAGCACCGAATATCTGGATTATGTAAACCGAAGCGGTGAAGACAACGATGAGCACTACTGGGTTAAAATTGCCGCTGCCAAGCTGTTGCAGGATAATACTGCCAATACCTTTGTGACTCCGGTGTTCAACGGCTCGGCAAGCCTTCGCAATGCTGCCGGACAATTGATCGAAAGCACGGTGCTGTCCATCCGCCGGAAGGAAACGGTGGATGAGGCCTATATGCAGAAGCTGTTTGCGGATGTTTCCGCCCTGCACCGGCTGGATGAGGTAGAGAGTACGGACCTCGGACCCATGCCGGAAACGGCGGTGTGGCTGCTTGCAGGTCTGGGCGGAACATGGATTTTACTGGGCGTCGGCGCGGCAATTGGAAAGAAAAGGAAAAAATAGTAAGAAAATTGTTTTTTTACCGATTGATTTTCAGGAGATTTATAGTATAATGACTTTGTGATATCCATCACTATTAAAAAAGGAGTTAATCAAAATGAAAAAACTGATCGCTATGTTTTTGGCGTTGGCCATGATGCTGTGCGTCGTTGCCTGCGCTCCCACTGAGACCCCCAATAATGACAACCCCGGTAGCTCTTCCAGCACACCCAGCTCTTCTGCCGGTGACAAGGACAATGTCAGCAAGGTTATGACCCACGCTCAGTACCTGGCTGCTGAGGAGCAGGAGCCTGTTGAGATCGAAGCTTATGTTCAAGCTACTCAGTCTTGGTACAACGGCGCTATCGTGATCTACGCAATGGATAAGTCCTACGGCGGTTACTTCGGCTACAACATTCCCTGCTCTGAGGAAGATGCTGCCAAGCTGGTTCCCGGTACCAAGATCAACATCAAGGGCTACAAGACCTTCTACAAGGGCATGCCCGAAATCGCTGCTGACGGCGCTGTGCTGACCATTCTGGAAGGCGAAGAACCCTTTGTTGCTTACGCTGAGGTCATGAACGATCTGCTGGGCAAGCAGGAGCTGGTCAACAAGGCCGGTGCATACGGTGCATTCCAGGGCCTGACCGTTAAGTCCATCACCTTCAAGAACGATGAGCCCGGCGATGACATCTATGTGGACTTCACTCTGGGCGATGCCACTTACAGCTTCTGCGTAGAGCGTTACCTGACCGGTCCTGAGACCGATGTTTACAAGGCATTTGTGGACGGCGACGTGAAGGTTGGCGATGTTGTGAACGTATACGGTTTTGTGTACTGGTATGATGCAGATGAAGACGGCCAGTCCGGCGACGGCATCAACACCCACATCACCAAGATTACTGCTGGCTAATTACAAAATAAAAGATCAGGTGCTTACAGCACCGGATCTTTTTTGCTATTTTGCGAAGTCCAAAGCCTTCCCTAGGGAACGGTGCCCAGTGCGGGCATTAGGCGGAAAGGGAAGATTTGCAAAATCTGTTTGGTGTAGGGGCGGCAACCTGCCGCCCGCGGGCGACTAATAGTCGCCCCTACATTATTTTACAGGTTCTGCTTCCGGTTCTTCCTGTGGGGAAAGTTCCAGATAGGCATGTGCATAGGTTAGGCACACCTCATTGCGCTTCCACCAATACAGAGACATCTGCGCCCAGATGTAAAGAGCAAAGAAAATGATGTAGGTTCCAAAGGCATCAGCCGTTAATTGAATGCCTACGGTTCGCAAAATTGCATCCCCGTACCCCAGCGCAGCCACCAGCAATTCCAGAAGATAGAACCACCAAAAATGCAGGTCAATCTTGAACATAGCTTTGCAGTTGCCCTGCATCAAAATGGTGCTGCTGCGCAATGCGGCCAATGCGCCGCCCTCGGGATGGTCCATGAGCCACAGCTCCGCCAGACGGAATCGGAAGAACAAAAATACAAAGCCGGCAAGGAAGCAGATACCGAACAGGATAAGGATCGGCACCATGAAATCTTCACACATGGCGAGGATGGCCGTTATCAATGCTTCCTCTGTCAAGCTTCCGTCAGCCATGAGGGTTTCCATTTTCGCCATCATGGGTGCGGCCCAAGGGGTCATCATGAACAGAAAACTGCTTACTTGGGTGCAGACAAAGCCCAGAAGAACACCCATGACCAGCATCAGTGCTTTCAGCCGCAGGACAGGTCCAAAACGGCGGAAGCCTTCTGTTAAATCCGAAACGCCGGCGGCTTGTCCGCGAGCGGCTTTTAGGGTGTAGTAGGTGTAACCGATTTGCCAGAAAGGCAGAATGACCAGCTGCGCCAGCCGAAGCAGGGATTGAATGGTAGTCAGCACAGACCGCTGACCCATTCCGCTGAGACCGCCGGTGGTGCCGATCTGCTGATTCAGCAAAAAGTCCGCTACGCTTAGCAGCAACGAGAGCAAAAGCATCGCTCCGGTGTGAATGAGAATGACCCGCCCGGGATTATGGACTTGTGTTAAATTTGCGCCGGCACGGGCGCGAAGTGAAGAAGGTTCAGATAACATATTGCGCCTCCCTTCAATGGTATATTCTATATGTTAAACCAAAATCAGGAAAATAGCAAATGATTTTTTCATGACAGTAGCATTCCTATGCAAAATGTGTTACAATAGGGTAAATCAAAATTACCGGGAGGGACGCCATGGACATCGGAATGAAACTGCGGCAGGCACGGCTGGAAGCCGGGCTGTCCCAACGGCAGCTATGTCAGGGAATCGTCACCCGCAACATGCTCTCCCAAATTGAAAACGGCTGTGCAAGGCCGTCCATGGATACGCTGGCGCTTTTTGCGGCTCGGTTGGGAAAGACGGTGGGCTTCTTTTTGGGAGAACCTACGGCGTCCGGGAATGCCGGGTGTATGGAAAATGCCCGAAAGGCGTATGCACAGGCAGATATCGCCGGGGCGAAAGCTTTCTTGAAGGAATACCAAGGGCCGGATGGGCAACTGGATGACGAGTGGGGGCTTTTAAATGTGCTGGTTTTGCTGGAAGAAGCACAGAACGCCTGTCAGCGACCCATCTATGCCCGGGAATTACTGGAACAGGTCAAGCAGTTTGGCGAGAAAACCTGCTATTATACAGCGGAATTGGAACAGCGGCGGCTGCTTTTGTTGGCAGAGGTCAGTCAGGAAGCCATATCCCTGCGCGTGGACGACCGTCCGCTTTTGTACCGGGCGAAATGGGCGTTGCAGGAGCAAGATGCCCTCCGATGCGCAGCCTTGCTGGAAGCCTGTGAGGATCGTGATGGTGCAAATTGGCACTATTTGCGTGGTGAGGCCGCCTATTTGCAAGGGGATTATGCCCTAGCGGCAGAGCATTACCGCAAAGCAGAAGCAGAGCATCCCAAAGACTGCTGGCCGAGGCTGGAAGCCTGCTATCGGGCCTTGGATGACTACAAAATGGCCTATGAATATGCCTGTAAGCAACGATAAAATGAGACTTCATTTCAGGGGGAACAACCATGAATAATCAAAAACTGATTTTAAATCCGCAGCAAAAGAAGGTTCTGGATGCGGGCTTTACCGCTGCTTTTGGCGGCACACCGGAGCGATATTTTTCCGCGCCCGGCCGCACGGAAATCGGCGGCAATCACACAGACCATCAGCGTGGCCGTGTTTTGGCCGGCGCGGTCAATCTGGACACCCAAGCGGCGGTGCGGTGTAATGGCACCAAGCAAATCCGCATTCTATCTCAGGGCTATCCCATGAGTGTGGTGGATTTGGCGCAATTGACACCGGTGGAAGCAGAAATCAACAGCACACCGGCACTGATTCGCGGTGTGGCCGCACGCTTTGTGGAATTGGGCTGCAAGGTGGAGGGCTTTGATGCCTATGTGCAGTCCACGGTGCTGCCCGGCTCGGGACTCAGCTCCTCTGCGGCTTTTGAAGTGTTGGTGGGCACCATCATCAATCACCTGTTTTTTAACGGCAAGGTAAGCCAGCCCGAAATTGCCATGATCGGCCAGTATGCGGAAAATGTATTTTTCGGCAAGCCCTGCGGCCTGATGGATCAGACGGCTTCTGCTGTGGGCGGTATGGTCACCATTGATTTTGCCAAGAAGGATGCACCGGATATTCGGCCGGTGAACTTTGATTTTGCATCCTGCGGTCATGCTCTGTGCATCATTGACAGTGGTGCGGATCATGCGGATCTGACGGACGAGTACGCAGCGGTGACCCGGGATTTCAAGGCCCTGTGCGCCCATTTTGGCAAGGAAGTGCTGACGGAGGTTCCGGAAGCGGACTTCTATGCCGCTATCCCTGCGCTGCGGGCTTCCTGCGGTGACCGGGCGGTGATGCGGGGCATCCATGAGTATGAGGAAAATAAGCGGGTCACACAGCAGGTGGATGCCTTGTGCGCCGGCGAGTTTGACCGTTTTCTGCACCTGATCAAGGAAAGCGGCTATTCTTCCTATATGTACTTACAGAATGTGATTCCGGCAGGATATGTTCAGCATCAGGACATGGCGGTGGCGCTGGGTCTGTGCCAGCATTACTTGCAGGGCAAGGGCGCATACCGGGTTCACGGCGGCGGTTTTGCCGGTACGGTGCAGGCCTTTGTGCCCATGGAATTGCTGGATTCCTTCCGAGCAGGTATTGACGGAGCGTTGGGCGAGGGCGCATGCCATGTGCTGTCCATCCGTCCCCAAGGCGGCGTGGAGATGGAAATTTAACAGAAAAACCTTCCCCAAAAGGGGAAGGTTTTTTATTCATCCAAGAGATAATGTACAGCGGCGACCTGCTTGCCGTTTTGGTAATAATAGCGGGGGACACGACGGCTGATGCCACAGACGAATTCGTAGTTAAAGCTGTCGGCAGCGGCGGAAATTTCTTCCACGGTGATGCACGCATCCCCGTTTTTGCCTACCAATGTGACGGACTCACCGGGAGCAATCCCGGGGATGTGGGTTACATCCACCATCATCTGATCCATGCAAATGCGCCCTAAG
>JAZORJ010000035.1:0-6082 GCA_045656525.1 Faecousia sp.
GTCTCCGCTGGATGCACAGCTTTGCGATCGGTTGGAAAACTATGTCATTACTTGGGGTATTCGGGGCAATCTGTTCTTAAAGCCGTGGGATCGCAATCCCGACGGCTTGGGCAGAGAGATGACTGCGGAGAATGCGCAAGAGCTTGCGGCACTGAATACAGCCAGAGAGCTGGCAATAACGCCCTTGGAAGAACTCAGCCGTAAATTTAAGGATGCGAAGAACCTTGGCGAGCAGGTACGTGCATTGTACGCCTTCTTGGAGCGCATAAACCTTGCGGAACGTTTGGCGGAATTGCAGTGGCAAATGGAGGAGGCAGGGGAGTATCGGGAAGCCCAGATTCTCAGCCAGCTTTGGGAGATTTTGATCTCCGCTTTGGAGCAGATGAATGATACCCTTTCCCAGACGGTTTGGGAAAGCGAGACCTTCACCCGTTTGCTGACATTGTTGCTTGGTCAGTATGATGTGGGTACGATTCCGCCGGTTTTGGATGCCGTCATGGTCGGTCCGGTGAGCGCCATGCGCTGTCAACAGGAAAAGCACCTGCTGGTATTGGGCGCGGCAGAAGGCGCACTGCCCGGATATGGCGGCTCCAAAGGCTTACTGACGGATCAGGAGCGTGTACTTCTGCGCAACATGGGTGTGCCCCTGACCGGCGGTGCCATGGAAGGCTTGCAGGCGGAATTTGCTGAAATCTACGGCGTATTCTGCGGTGCAGAGGAAACGGTTTGGGTCAGCCACAGCGAAGCGGAGGGTTCGTATTTGTATCGGCGCATTGCCGATGTTGCAGGGCAGGTGCAAATTGTGGACTCTGCTGTTGCGGCAATGTCGGATGCACAGGAGATTGGTGCGTATCTTGCCAAATATCAGGATATGGATACGGCAATCGATTTAGGCGTTGAAAGCTGGTATCGGGATACTGTGGCGCGCAACGACTATCGCATAGGTAATGTCAGTCCGGAGGGTATTCGCGCTCTGTACGGTAACAGGCTGAATCTGTCTGCATCTCAAGTTGACCGCCATAATGAATGCCGACTTTCTTATTTCCTGAAATATGGTCTGCGTGCAAAGGAACGGAAAGAATACACCGTGGATCCTGCGGAATTCGGCACCTATGTCCATCATGTTTTGGAGCATACCGCAAAGGATGTGATGGATATGGGCGGTTTTGCAGAGGTTTCCATGGAACAGATCTTGGAAATTGCCCAAAAGTATTCAGATGCCTATGCTCGTGATCACTTTGCTCAGCTGGACTCTCAACGGTTGGAGTACCTGTTCCACCGGAACTGGCGGGAGCTGGAAATGGTGGTTGTGGAGCTGTGGGAGGAACTGAAAGAGGCTAAATTCCGTCCCCACGATTTTGAATTGGCCTTCGGCGATGATGGTCAGATGCCGGCAATCGAGGTGGAAAACGCCGCTATGGAAGCCTGTCTGCGTGGTTTTGTTGACCGTGTGGACATTTGGGAAAACGGTGCGCAGCACTATTTCCGTGTGGTGGATTACAAGACCGGTAAAAAGGATTTCGAATATTGCGATGTATTCAACGACGTGGGATTGCAGATGCTGCTTTACTTGTTCGCATTGGAAAGAAGCGGACAGGAAATTGTGGGCGACAAACCGGTATCTGCCGGTGTACAGTATTTCCCGGCTCGGGTGCCGCTGGTTTCTGCCGATGGCCGTTTGACAGATGAGGATGCCAAAATTGCCCGTAGGAAAGAGTGGGTTCGGAAAGGTTTGCTCTTTGCGGATGAAACGGTGTTGGACGCCATGGAGCCCGGAGGTGGGATGACCCGTCTTTGCTGTTCCAGAAAGAAGGACGGAACCATTTCCGGTGATTTGGCAGATCGAGAACAGTTGAAGCTTCTTCGGCAGTATGTGTTTGGTTTGCTGCGAAATATGGTGGACGAAATTGCTTCGGGCAATATTGTCCCCAATCCCTATACCCGAGGGAGCAATCATAATGCCTGTACCTATTGCCCCTACGGAAGCATATGCCACCCCAACCAAGTGGAAGAGCGTCGTAATTATAAGACGATGAGCGCACAGCGGTTCTGGGAGGAAGTGGAGAAGGAGGTGCAACATCATGGCTGATAAACTGACTCCGCAACAGGAAATGGCGGTGAACAACCGGGGCGGCAAGCTGCTGGTTTCTGCGGCGGCAGGCTCCGGCAAAACAAAGGTTTTGGTAGATCGGCTCATGAGCTATCTTATGGATCCGGTTGCACCTGCGAATTTGGATGAGTTTTTAATCATCACCTATACAAAGGCAGCGGCATCGGAGCTTCGCGGCAAAATTGCTTCCAAGCTTTCGGAAAAGATGGCGCAAAACCCGGAAAACCGCCACTTGCAGCGGCAGATGCGGCGCCTGTATTTGACGAAGATCACCACGGTTCACTCCTTCTGTGCAGATATTTTGCGGGAGTATGCGTATTTACTGGATCTGCCGGCGGATTTTCGTGTTGCGGATGAGAATGAGTGCAATCAAATCCGGGAAAATTCCATGAAAAAGTGCTTGGATGAAGCATATGCACAGTCCAATGATCCTGATTTCCGTGCATTTGTGGATTCCCAAGGCCTTGGTCGGGACGATCGCCTTGTCCCGGAAATTCTGATGAAAGTTTACGACAGCGCACGGTGTCATCTGGATCCTCAGGGATGGCTGGATAAATGCGTGGGAAATGCAGATACCAGCGGTATTTTTGATGCCGGACAAACTGTCTGGGGCAGATATTTGATTCAGGACCTCCAAAGTCATTTGACTATGCAGATCGGTGCCCTTGAACAGTGTGCAGCGTTAGCAGAATGCGCAAGCAACATGGAAAAGCATGCCATGCTTCTGCGGGATACCATCCGGCAGTTATGCGCCCTGCGGGATGCGAAAACTTGGGATGAGATCGTTCTGTTGAGTGCCATTGACTATGGCCGTCTCACATTCTCCAAAAAATGTACAGATTCTGAGCTGTGCGAGCAAATCAAGGCCGTACGTTCCGCCTGCAAGACTTCTGTTGAAAAACGGCTGCGGGCCTTTGCAGATCCCAGTGCTGTTGTACTGGAAGATCTCGGTCGCTCTGCGAGTGCGGTTCGGGGTATGGCAAAGCTGGTGGATTCCTTCGGTCAAGAATATGACCGTGCAAAGCGGATACGCCGTGTGCTGGATTTCGGCGATTTGGAACATAAGATGCTGGATCTGCTCCTTGGTAAGAGTCGCAGCGGACGTACGGCAGCGGCGACGGAGATCGGCAACCGCTTCCGGGAGATCATGGTAGATGAATATCAGGACTCCAACAGTGTGCAGGATGCGATCTTCTCAGCACTCACCGAAAAAAGGCAAAACTGCTTTATGGTTGGTGATGTCAAGCAGTCCATTTATCAGTTCCGTTTAGCGGATCCCAGAATTTTTCTGGAAAAGTACAATTCCTATGCCCATGCGGAGGATGCCGAAGACCACGAGGGACGGAAAGTTATGCTTTCCTGCAATTTCCGCTCTGGTGGCGGCGTGCTTGCCGGAGCAAATGATGTCTTCCGGACCTGTATGTCTCCGGCTGTTGGTGGTCTGACCTACGGGGGCGAGGAAGCCTTGGTTGAGGGTATTCCTCACACGCCGCTTGGTGAGCCGGAAGTGGAATTGTGGACAATTCCCGTGGCGGAAAGCACTTATGAGGAAGAGGCGGGTTTCGTTGCCAAGCGGATTTCGGAATTGATAGATGGCACCCATTATGTGCGAAATGGCACAGAGCTTCGCCCCATCGAGATCGGGGATATCGCCATTTTGCTTCGTTCCCCCGGTTCGGTTGGCGGCCATTATAAAAATGCTTTGGCAAACCTTGGCATTCCCTGTGCAACGGGTGGTGGAAACGACCTTTTGCAGGAAGAGGAAATTGCGGTGATCCGGGCGTTGCTGCAAACCATCAGCAATCCCAGACAGGATATTCCTCTGGTTGCTGCGCTAACAAATCGGATTTTCTGCGTGACAGCAGAGGAATTGGCGCAGATTCGGGGTGAAAAGCGGAGCGGCTGCATCTATGATGCTCTGCTGCATTCAGACCTAGCGAAGATCAAGGACTTTTTGCAGCATCTTTCCACATGGCGTCGAGAGGCACGCATGCAGCCGTTGGCTCAATTACTGGAATCCATTTTCGCTGCGACCCGTTTGGACAGCATATATGCTGCCCTGCCGGATGGGGAGGTACGCAAGCGCGATATCCAGACATTTTACCAGCTGGCGGACGACTTTGAAAAGACCGGACGACGGGATTTGGAACAATTTCACGATCATCTGGATGCTTTGGATGAGAAGGGTCTGATCAGCCAGAATGGAGAAAATACCGGCAATGCGGTGACCATTATGAGCATCCACAAATCCAAAGGTTTGGAATTTCCGGTGGTGTTTGTTTGCGGACTTTCCCGTGCCTTTAACCGGGAGAGCACCCGTGCGCAGGTTTTGTGTGATCAGGAATTAGGCCTTGGTTTGGCGGCTGTGGATGAAAAGAACCGTGTTCGGTATCCCACCATTGCCAAGCGAGCAATAGCTGCTAAGATCACGGCTGACAGCCTCTCCGAGGAAATGCGCGTGCTGTATGTGGCACTGACCCGTGCAAGGGATCGTCTGATCATGACCTATGCATCCCAGACCTTGGAAAAGGATCTGCAAGATGTGGCGTACCGAATGGATATCGGTGACCGGGATCTGCTGACGCAGGATGCAGCTTGCAGCGGTCAATGGGTTTTGATGACGGCACTTCGTCGTACGGAGGCAGGTGAATTGTTTGCCTTGTGCGGAAAGCCCCAAGAAACAACGCTGGGAGAACCCCTGTGGCGCATTGGTGTGACAACTCCGGTTTCAGATGTTTTGGAACATACCAAAATTGAGGAAGAGACGGTATCTGCACCGACTGAAATCCTTGCGAAACTCCGTGAGGGCTTTGGATTTTTGTATCCGTATCCGGAAGCAACCCAGACACCCTCCAAGCAGACGGCCACCCAGCGTAAGGGCCGGGAGAAGGATGCGGAGGTCAATGAACATGTTCCTGTGAAGCGTCAGAGTTCGTTATGGCGAAAGCCGAGCTTTGTAACCGCGCCGCCCAGCGGTGCAGATTTGGGAACGGCTACCCACGCTGTAATGCAGTATATCCGTTATGCAGCCTGTATGGATGAAAACGGTGTCAAGCAGGAATTGGAGCGGTTGGTACAAGAGAATTTTGTCACAGAACAGCAAGTGAAGATGGTGGATATCGCACAGATTTCTGCCTTTTTTGCAACGCAGCTGGGTCAAAAGCTGATGCACCATGGCAATGTTTTGCGTGAATTTAAGTTCTCCATTCTGGATGACGCGGCGCGATACGATTCGACTCTGGCCGGTGAGGAAATTTTCCTGCAAGGTGTGGTCGACTGCGCCATGGTGGACGATGACGGGATTACAGTTATTGATTTCAAGACGGATTATGTAATGGAAGAAACCTTGTCTGATAAGACGGAATACTATCGGCCGCAGGTGGAGGCCTATGCCGATGCTATGCAGCGAATTTACCAATTGCCTGTAAAGGAATCCTGGCTCTATTTCTTCCGCATAAACCGCTTTGTGAAAATCTAACAGAATGGCCTGTTGCGTAATGCAACAGGCCATCTTCCTTAGCGGTTGTTCTGATTCTGCTGATTCTTGTTCTGGTTGCTGTTCTGCTCGTTCTGGGTCTTCTGATTCTTGTTCTGATTGTTATTCATGACAAGTTCCTCCATTATATCTGTACTACGGTCATGCCGCTTTTATAGTGTGTCCCAATTTTCAGGCTTTATCCCTGGCCTTAAAGATAAGACTTACAATGAGACCACTAACAATTGCAGCTGTGATACCTCCGGCTGTTGCTTTCAGCCCGCCGGTAAATACACCCAAAATACCATCGGATTGCACAGCTTCCTTGACGCCGTTGGCAAGGCAATAGCCAAATCCTGTCAACGGTACGGTGGCACCGGCTCCTGCAAATTCAACCAGTGGCTCATAGACCCCAATGCCTGTCAGGATGACACCGCATACCACGTAGCTGACCAAGATTCTTGCTGGGGTCAGTTTAGTCTTGTCGATCAGAAGCT
>JAZORJ010000036.1:0-7366 GCA_045656525.1 Faecousia sp.
CCCGAAAAGGCGAAAAAGGTTGTCAGTCATGATTTGGGCCATAACAGAGGAGAAGCAACCGATATCTACTTGCCCTTCCTCAAGGCCAAAACACAGAAGTAATTTTTATATTTAAGAAGGAGTCTTTCAAATTGAAAACAATTTTCTGAGGACGAAAATTCTCAGAAATGTAATACACAGGGACATATCAAAATCAAAAACGGATGTTGCTCGGTTAATAACGAAAAATTGGGCAATAATAACAAGGAAGGAATTTACTATGGATCATATTATTTTGATGCTTATGCTTTGCAAAGGTGGGATGCTATGGCTGCGGAAGCGAACGCTTATCCTGTAAGCGAAAAGAAGAAAAACCTGATTATGGACCAGCTGTGGCTGACCTATTTCAATGACAGTCTTTATAAGAACGGCGTGATTACAAAGGACGAGCATAACAGAATGCGAGTTATCATTAAGAACCGTTCTTTAAGTATAGAAAAGCAAGGGTAAGACGAGCAGAAGTCAAAGGAGCCGCCAAGACAAGCAACTCGCACTCGTCGGCGTACATAGGTACGGTAGAGTGCGAGTTGTGCAGTAAGTCAAAATGCCTTGCACAGCAAGCATTTTAGACAATCCCTCAGTCAGCCTGTTCGGCTGACAGCTCCCTTTACACAAGGGAACCTTTGGGACAACCCGCCAAATCGGTTATCTGCGTTTTGACGGTTGGCGGCTTTTTTGACATTCTGGGGGCGGCAAATCTTGGTTTGCCGCCTCTTTCTATTGAAAAGAGTAAAACTGTATGCTATAATATGTATAGGTAATGATACAACGAACTTTTTAAGAGACAGGAGACAACTATGGACATACATAATATTCGTCAGGAAATTCGCTTTAAGTCAATCTATGAAGTGCCCATGCGGGTTACCTATTACGCCCGTGTGTCGTCTGAATCGGATGAGCAGTTAAATTCCCTTGGCAACCAGATCCGTTACTACGAGGATTTCATCAAAAAGAATCCCGCCTGGGTGTTTGTCAGTGGCTATATCGATGAGGGCTTGTCCGGCATTTCCACAAAGAAACGGGAAAACTTCAACCGTATGATCGACGATGCCGCTATGGATAAGTTTGACCTGATCATCACCAAGGAGATTTCCCGTTTTGCCCGTAACACCCTGGACTCCATCCAGTACACCCGTCAGCTTCTCAGCTACGGCGTGGGCGTGTTTTTTCAGAACGACAACATCAACACCTTCGACGAGGATTCTGAGCTTCGGCTGTCCATCATGTCCTCTATTGCTCAGGAGGAGTTGAGAAAGCTTTCCAGCCGTGTGAAATTTGGTCACCAGCAGGCCATTAAGCAGAATGTGGTTTTGGGCAACAACCGCATTTTCGGCTACAAGAAGCACAACAAGCGCCTTGTGATCGACGAGGAAGAAGCCCCCATGGTCCGGGAACTGTTCGAGCTCTATGCTACCGACAGCTACAGCATGAAGCAGATCGAGGTGATCTTCTGGAACAAAGGCTACCGCAATTATAACGGCAACAAGATTTCCCACACCACCATGTCCAATATGATTGCAAACCCCAAATACAAGGGCTACTATGTGGGCAACAAGGTGAAGGTCATTGACATGTTCACCAAAAAGCAAAAATTCCTCCCGCCGGAGGAATGGGTCATGTTCAAGGATGAAACCGGCGAGATCGTACCGGCCATTGTCAGTGAAGAGCTTTGGGAAAGTGCCAATGCCGTTTTGCGCCGCAGAAGCGAGGATGTGAAGAATCGCCAGGGCATCTGCAATCACGCCAATTTGCTGACCGGCAAGCTTTTCTGCACCCATTGCGGTGCCCCCTATTATCGCAGAGAGTCCAAGGACAAGGCGGGCAACAAAAACAGCAAATGGGTCTGCTCAAACAAAATCAACAGCGGCAAGGATGCCTGCGCCTCTTTCCCCATATATGAGGAAGAGATCAAGCCGGTACTCTATGAGGTATTCAAGGACACCCGGGACAGCTCCGCTGCCATGATGAAGGAATACGAAAAGCTGTATCTGGCTATGACCGCAGACGGCAACCTGACAAAAATGATTGCCGCCCAGGAAAGCGTTATTGATCTGGCCAACAAGAAAAAGCAGGCGCTGCTAAAGCTCATTGCCGAGGGCAACATTGACGGCAAGGATTTTAAGGAGATGACTGCGGCCTGCAACCAGGAAATTCACGATGCCGAGGTAGAACTCGCAGAGCTGAAAAGTCAGCAGGAGTCCAGCGAGGAGTTCCGGGTGCATATGGAAAAGGTGCGTGCTGTTCTCAGAGCTGCCGAGCACGATATTGAAAAGGGCGAGATCTCCAAGGAGTTCATCAGCACCTTTGTAGATAAGATTTTTGTGACTCCCATTGAGGATAAAACCCTTGAGCTTCGCATTAAGATATTTACCGGTGAAACCACCGAAAGATACCTGAAAAAACTCAAAGGTCGTGCATATATCATCACTACCCCATTTGACCGAACCGAAGAAAATGCAGGAATATCAACGGGTTTGGACCCTGAGTGTCATACGGGTCACACGATTAAGAAGATGATCGAGGCTTACGAGCAGGGCATGCAGTAAAAGCGGAAGCGGGCAGTCACGTGACTGCCCGCTTTTGTGTTGGTTATAATTGTGTGATTGGGAGATGTAATCAAAGCTTTTGATAATACGTTATGGGTTTTGTATGTACAAAAAAGCCTGCTTTTTCATAAAAACAGCGCGCAGGTGATGTCCTTCGTCAAGTCCTGTAGTAACCTTCACACCTTTTGCACCTAAGCTTTTCAACTTATCAAATATGAAGGCATATTGACAAGGCCCGTTCCCTTTTCCTCTGAATGTAGACGAAACAGCGTTGTTGGAAACGATGCCAAACAGAAGCGCAATACTCGTCAGAGTCGGTGTCCAGATGTTCATTATAATAGAAGCACAGCTAAAGCGTCAAGTAGCGGTGCGTATGCCACACCAGCTCATAAGACGCCGAACATATACCGGGCACAAACGTATGATACATCAAACCAACAGGTCTTCTGCCGGCTATGTGTTATGCCTTTGTGCCCGGTTTTATTTTTACATAAACCAGCCAAGGAGGTTATGACTTTGAGAGAAAGTAAATACAAAAGTTATGATGTCCTGCCCCTGATGTCCTCCCCTTTGAGGCGGATGACTCTGCTTTTCACTTTGCCGTCGTTTTCTTTCATCAATTCCATACCGCAGGGATAGGCTGTGCAAAAATGCTCCTCCGTCGAAAAATGATATTATTTCTGTTTTTCTGTTGATATTAGAAGAAAAAAGCTCTATAATACAAACACAACGAAAGGAGCGATGGTTATGCCCGACGGTACTCGCGCACCCAAATCACCCAGCCATGTGTTTTTAATTCTTGGAATCACTCTGATATGTATCGCACTGATTACAGGAGCAGTCGCTCTGTTTTTCTCCCTCAGCGGTCAGGACAACGGCACGCCAACGATATCCTCCGCACCCTCCTCGTCCGCATCCCTCTCCGCATCCACGGCGCCCTCAACCGCCCCCTCAGGTCCAAGCATCAGTGATGTGACGGATGAAGAGGTTCAGGCTCTGGTAGACAAGGCGGATTTTATCGCCGCCGGTTATGACTACGAAAAGGCCATTGCTCTGCTGAAAAGTGCGCCCTATTATAGTGAGAAGCCCCTTCTGGCAGAAAAAGTGGCCGCCTATGAGCAGGCAGAAAGCGAACTGGTGGTGTGGAAGGACAATTCCATAATTCGTCATGTTTTCTTCCATTCCCTGATCGTAGATACGGACAAGGCCTTTGACGGCGATTTCAACTCCTACAGCTACAATTTGTATATGACTACTGTCGCAGAGTTCAATGCGATTTTGGAACAGATGTATGCGCGGGGCTACGTGCTGATTTCCCCTTATGACATGGCGCATGCGGTTACGGACGAAAACGGCACCCACTTCGAATACGGTGAAATCCGCTTGCCGGAGGGAAAAATCCCCTTCTTGATGAGTCAGGATGACGTCAACTATTACGGTTACATGATCGGAATCGATAATGACGAGCACAGCATTCCCAAGTTTGTAAACAGTGACTGCGACGGTTTTGCCCACAAGCTGGTTATCGGTGAGGACGGCTATCCCACCTGTGAATATATGGACAAGGACGGCAACATCGTCACCGGTGATTACGATCTGGTCCCGCTGTTGGAGCGCTTCATTCAAGAGCACCCGGATTTTTCCTATCGCGGTGCAAGAGCCATGCTGGCCGTCACCGGTTATGAAGGTGTATTCGGTTACCGCACCAAGCCCGCCTTTGAGGATGCAATGGGCAGTGAAGCCTACGCCAAGGAAGTGGCAGATGCCAAGGCATTGACACAGTGTTTGAAGGACCACGGTTGGATTATTGCCAGCCATTCCTACGGCCACCCCAGATATGGCGAGATCAGTGCTGAACGAGTGGAGCGAGATTCCACCAAATGGGAGGACACTGTACAGCCCGTCGTCGGTGATACCGATATTTTGATTTTCCCCCATGGTTCGGACATTCACAACTGGCGTCCCATTCCGGCAGATAATGAAAAATTTATTACGCTGTATGAGGACGGCTACCGTTATTTCTTCAATGTGGACAGCAATGTCTGGAATCAGCTGGGAACCAACCACTTCCGTGGTGGCCGTCTGAATCTGGATGGCTTTGTGATGTACCACCGTCCCTACCTGCTGACGGAATTCTTTGACGTGGAGACCGTGTTTGATCCGAATCGCCCCACCCCGGTCCCGTCTCTTTAATCGGTTAATGCAAACAGCGAAGCGCATCCATCCGGGAATCCGGATGGGTGCGCAAATTATATCAAAACCCAAGAAAATATCATTACCCTTGACCCGACATTGGTGTCAAATGAAATTGGGTGTGTTCCAATTCGTTTCAAGAAGCCATAAAAAAACCACGGCAAAAGCCGTGGTTTTTTTATGGTTGTAAAAGGCACGCTTGTTTTGAATACTTCTCAGGTGCGTCAGGCGCGCGGGGCAACAACGGCAACTCCCAGAGGTGCCAGCGAAACGACATCGTCATACCACTCTCCTGTTTCTACATTGCGGTAAGCGCCGGTAAGTGTCACCGCAACCGGGTGATCATTGAAGTTCTGCACAAACAGATATTGCCCTCTGGAACTAACCGTCACACCTTCCGGAAGCGCATAAGTTTTGATTTCCAGTTCTTTCAGCAGGATGTCATACAGCTTATCCGTCATTTCACCCGTATCCCGGCAGCCAAGATAATAGGCAGTGCCGGAGTGGTAACGATTCTTCAGCAAGGCCGGCATGCCCTTATAAAAATCTGCCTCGTAGTATCCCAGGGGCTCTGCCGTAATGGGGGTTATCAGCTCGCAGTAGTCCACCGCATCGTAGGCTTTTCCATCCCACAAAACTGTATTTTTATCTGTCAGATATAAGCTGTCAATTTCATCAGCCGTCAATCCAAAAACATCTTTCAGCCGGTTTCCGGGGAAGCCGCCCAGATAGCACAGGTCTGTTTCGTTCACATATCCGGTAGCATAAGTGGCAACCACTGTACCGCCCCGGGCCACATACTGCTCGATCCTGTCGATCTGCGCCTGATCCAAGCTATACAGCATAGGCATGACCACCAAAGAATAGCCATCCAGCTCTTCACCTGTTTCGATCACATCCACATCCACGCCGCGCTTCCAGAAGCTTTTATAATGCAGCAAACAGGTTTTTACATATTGCTTGTCTTCATTGATAAAACCGGAAGCGTTGGATATGGCCCAGCTGTTCTTATGGTCATAAAGGATCGCGACCTTGGCATCGGTTTTCGTACCGCAAACAGTGCCCAATTTTTCCAAGCTTATGCCCACCTGCTTTACATCCTCAAATACCCGACCGGATGCTTTGCCGTTGTGGTCGATCACCGCACCATGAAACTTTTCTGAACCGCCACGGCCCTTCCGCCATTGGAAATACTGCACGCTGTCGCTGCCGTGGGCTACCGCCTGCAAGGAGGCCAGCCGGTGCATCCCCGGCCGTTTCAACTTACTGATCGCCTGCCAGTTGGTATTGCTGGGGGTGGACTCCATCAGCAAAAAAGGTTTATGTTTCAAGCTGCGGAAATAATTGTGGTTAAAGGCAGTATCGATGGCACAGCGGATCTGATCCGGTTCATGCCAGCTGGGATAGGCGTCCCAAGACACCACATCAACATATTCTGCCAGATCGTGATAGTTGATATTTTGCGGTGTCCACATCATATTGGTGGTCACCGGGATCTGGGATCCGGTCTCCCGGATCGTTTCAATCTCGAATTTCATAAAATCCGTGGTCTGATAAGTGACAAAATTACGCCAGTCCAGGTAAAGGCCTGTCATGATCTGATCCGGTTCGCCATTTTCCATGGGAGAATGTATCTGCTCCCAATCCGTCACAGTATGGCTCCAAAAGCTGCTCCACCAAGCATGATTTAGTTCATCCAGACTGTTGTTATATTTCTTTTTCAGCCATCGACGAAATGCCTCCTGGCACAGCGGGCAATGGCACTCGCCGCCCAACTCATTGGAGATGTGCCACAAAATCACATTGGGATTTTTGCCGTAGCGCAAAGCCAACTGTCGGTCAATCGCTGCGGTTTTTCTCCGATAAACAGGCGAAGTGTAGCAATAATTATGGCGAGTATTATACAGCTCCCGAACCCCAGCTTTGTTCACCCGGCGCACCTCAGGATACTTTTCTGCCAGCCACCGGGGACGGGCTGCGCTGGGCGTCGCCAGAATGATTTTGATGCCTTTGGAGGTCAAATTTTCGACAATACGGTCAAACTCCTCGAAATGGTATTCCCCTTCCCTGGGCTCTAACATTGCCCAAGAAAAAATACCTACTGACATACAGTTGCAATGCGCCTGCAACATCATTTCAGGGTCCTGGGATAAAATTTCAGGATAAGCCAACCACTGATCCGGATTATAATCCGCACCATGCAGAAAATAGGGGGGCAATGCAGCAAATTCTTTCATAGAGAAACTCCTTTCAAGCAGTTGGAACATCCGGCGTTCCGGACCCGTAGAGCAGTTCCCTTGGCAAGCGATCGTATTCTTCCGCTGCACCATTTGCATATCCGCCCTTGCTGCGTTAAAGCTCTTTCCGATCCTTAAAAAGATGATAACATTGTAAAAAAAGCTTGTCAATCTTTAATTAGGTTTCTATCTCAAAAAGAGAACCTATGTCCTGTTGCGGTGCCCTATATTTTCAGCGGCGGTCAAAGCCGCCTTGAAAATATAGACCGCTGCCACTCGCTCGCCTCCTTCTTCCCGCCCCCGGCGGCAGTCGGCTCGCTCCCCTCCGGGAACCCGCAGGTCGTTACGAAT
>JAZORJ010000037.1:0-2655 GCA_045656525.1 Faecousia sp.
CACGGTCTGCTGCCCAAGGAGACAGAATTTGCGGGCCGTCCAGCAAGGTGTAAAAACCCAGCTCCCCTGCTCTTTTGAGCAATGTTTTGAGTTGAAGAAGGCCGTCGTCGCCCAATAACGCAAAAGCATCAAGGGAAACCGAACACCGGGCACAACGCCAGCCAGCGATTCCAGCAATTCCCGACAAAAACGGATATATGCCTTGGAAAAAACCCCTTCCTGTTCCATAAGATGGGGCGGCAACAGCTCTTCGGTGATGCTCAGATCGACGATCAGCGGACTGCGAAATTTTCGAATCTTTTCATGTAAAAAATCGATAGACATGGTAGTACCTCCTTGTCATTTTCTTTATTATAGCACAACGCGCAATCCTCCACAAGTCTGAATTTTACATCCGTTTTCGACAAATTTTCGGGTATACTACTATCGAAAGGGGTGAGAATCATGCAGATGAAAGGATGGGCTCTTACAATGGGAATCGGTGCGGCCGTGGGTGCAATTGCCGTCAGCTTGCTTCCCCGGCAGAGCAAGGCTAAGAAACTGGTAGATAAGGCCGCCTACGCCGTGGAGGACACCGCGCAGGATGTCGCAAACAAATTAAAGCAGAAGATGGATATGTAAAGAAAGCCGGGAAGATTACTTCCCGGCTAAATTTACTTGGCATCCACTACAATAGCATCATCCGCTACGGAAACGGCAATGGAGGAGATAGGATTTTCGAAAGACGCAATGATCTTCTCGGAGATCGGGTCCTCCAAATCACGCTGAATGGTTCTGCGCAGATTCCGGGCACCGTAAACAGTGGAAAATGCCTTAGTCACAAGGTATTCCACCACATCGGGTGTAAAGGAAACTGTTAATCCACGGTCACTGAGGCAACTGGACAGCTCATTCAGCATGATCTTTGCGATGCCCCGGAAATTCTCCTCAGACAGATGGTTAAATGCGATAATCTCATCCACGCGGTTGATAAACTCCGGCCGCAGGAACTCACGCAGTGCACCCATGGTCTTTTCCTTGACCTGCTCATTCTGCGTTCTGCCAAATCCCAAACCGGCCACACGGCCCTCAGAGCCGGCATTGGAGGTCATAACGATGATGGTATTCTCGAAATTCACCACACGACCCTGTGCATCTGTGATCCGACCGTCATCCAGAACCTGCAACAGGATATTCAACACATCCGGATGCGCCTTTTCAATCTCGTCAAACAGCACCACGGAATAGGGTTTGCGGCGGATCTTCTCCGTCAGCTGGCCGGCCTCGTCATAGCCGATATAGCCCGGAGGCGAACCGATCAGTTTAGAAACGGTATGCTTCTCCATGAATTCGGACATATCCAAACGGATCAGACTGTCCACAGAATCAAACATATCGTTCGCAAGGCATTTTACCAGTTCCGTCTTGCCCACGCCCGTCGGTCCGACAAAAATAAAGGAAACCGGACGCTTCTTGGGAGAAATGCCCACACGGTGGCGGCGGATCGCTTTGGCAACCGCTTCGACCGCCTCATCCTGACCTACGATGTGTTCTTTCAGCCGGTCAGCCAGACCACTGATCTGCTGATACTCCTGCGCCTTGATTTTAGATGCAGGAATTTTGGTCCACAATTCGATGATTCTTGCCAGATTTTCAATGGTCACAGCCGGTGACGGCACCTGCTCCAACTTCTCGATCTCCGCAGCGATCTGACACAAGCGGCTGCGGACATGGGCAAGCCGCTCAAAATGCTCGTTTTCCGTATCATCGGTGAGCATTTGCAGTTCAAGCTCGTAATCATCCCGCTCCTTCCGAAGCTCGGCCAGACGGGATATCTCCTTACAGCGAAGATTTACATCAGAACAGGCCTCATCCAGCAGGTCAATGGCCTTATCCGGCAGAAAACGGTCTGTAATATATCTTTCGGACAACACAACGCATTGCCGGGCGATCTCCGGCGAAATGGAAACACCATGGAATTCGGCATACTTGGGAGCAATGCCCTGCATGATCTGGCTGGCTTCCTCAATGGTGGGTTCAGCCACCGTCACAGGCTGGAAACGGCGCTCCAAGGCCGCATCTTTTTCAATATGCTTGCGGTACTCATTAAATGTCGTCGCGCCGATCACCTGAATTTCGCCCCGGGACAAAGCCGGTTTCAGAATATTTGCAGCGTTCATAGAGCCTTCGGCATCACCGGCGCCAACAAGATTATGGACCTCGTCGATCACCAGAATGATATTTCCGCACTCTTTGATCTCACCGATCAGTGCCTTCATGCGGCTCTCGAACTGGCCGCGGAATTGTGTTCCGGCTACAAGCGCCGTCAAATCCAGCAGAAAAACTTCCTTGTCACGCAGTTTGAAGGGAACATTTCCCGCAACGATCCGCTGAGCAAGACCCTCCGCAATGGCAGTCTTACCCACGCCCGGCTCACCGATCAAGCAGGGATTATTCTTTTGGCGACGGTTCAGGATCTGAACCACCCGCTCTGTCTCTGTGTCACGGCCGATGACCGCATCCAGCTTGCCCTCCCGGGCACGGCCGGTAAGATTCAAGCAGTAATTGTCCAAAAACTTGTGCTTTTTGGACTTCTTTTTTCCATGCTCTTCTCCACCCTTTTCTTCCTGCTCCTCTTTATGCTTGGCAGGAGGGTTATTCTCACCCTTGGAAGGC
>JAZORJ010000038.1:0-5779 GCA_045656525.1 Faecousia sp.
GCCACCGCTGCATTTGCCTTTTATAAATTCATCTCATCTTTTATTGATCTTGCCAAAGACCGAAAACACACTCGCCCCATTGATTCCTCTGTGCGGATGCTGGAACTGTCCCAGGCCATCTTTGCTATCTTTTCTTTGCAAGCTGGCCTGCTGCATACCTTCGGCACCGGGGAAAGCTGGGAACACCCGCTGAATCTGGCAGTGGGCTGCGTTGTCTGCCTGCTGACCGTAGCAATGGGCATTTACATAATCCGCCGGGCAAACCGGGAAATCATAAAATTACAGGAGAGAGAATATGGAGAATAATTCCTTTGAATATACCTACTCCGCCCAGCGACAGAAGGAAGTAGAGGAAATCCGCAAAAAGTATCTTCCCAAAGAGGAGGACAAGATGGAGCAGCTTCGTAAGCTCCACGCTGTTCCGACACAGAAAGCTCAGGCTGCATCTCTTGCCGTCGGTATCATCGGTGCACTGATCCTGGGCACTGGCATGAGCCTTTGCATGACAGAACTGGGCTCTGCGCTGGGAAGCTATGCTATGATTTTCGGCATTATCATTGGCCTTGTTGGTATGGTAATGGTCGCCGCAGCCTATCCTCTCTTTAACCGAGTTTTACGCAAAGAACGGGAGAAAATTGCTCCCCAAATTTTGCAGCTGACTGATGAACTGCTGAAATAAAAAAGCTCCCACATCTATCAGATGTGGGAGCTTCTTTGCTTATGGGGTTGAGATCAGTTTAGACCTGGCTTACAGGTTATCGTTTTTATCCAGATCCACGCCGTTGGTTTCCTTGACCTTCAGCAGCAGGAAGGTTGTAGCAATGCCCAGCACAAGGACGCCATAGACAACGCAGAACATGCTCAGATCAACAAAGCCGATCATAATACCAGCAAAGACCATGGCCACAATGGCGACAACTACCTGAAGCAGGCCGGAGGCTGCTGTGACGGAGCCACGAATGGAGGTGGGAGCGGATTCATTCATCATCAGGATGATTTGGTCGCCAACAGTCCAGTAGGAACCGGAGCCTGCACCCATCAGAAGACCAACCAGAACGGGGGGCATTCCAGTCTTTACAGCAGAGATAAAACCAATCAGAACAACTACGGTAGAAATACCGTAAATCACGGAAGCCTTCTTACGGCCCAGCTTGTCGCTGACGATGCCAGCGGACAGACGCAGGAAGCCCATAGCCAGGGGGCTGAAAATCAGCGCAGTGCTGACAGCATCCGTACTCATACCGTTTGTGGTCATGATGGACTCGTTGTAGGTGGCAAATGCGGGAATTGCCATACGGAACAGAAGAAGGGAAATAACAACCCAGGCCATCTGCTTATTCTTGAAAATATACTTGAAGGCCTTACCCAGACCACCGTTGTTATTGTTCTTCTTGGCCTTGATGGCAGCCTGACGCTCCTCGTAGGGAGTTTCCAGATAAGCGATTCGCTGCTTCAGGAACACATCGGACTCACGGACAATGACAAGCAGCAGGATAACAACCGCAATACCAACGACTGCGGGCAGCAGGTAAATATTTCTCCATGCCAACTGGCCGTCATCAGAAGTGTTCAGCAGACGCAGTACACCCACGGATATGATGGCCATTTGGGAGAAGAAGGAAGAATAGGCCTGCCAGCTGGCACGCTTGTTTTCGGGCGCAACCTCAACGATATACAGCTGATGCACATCAAAGGAAATGCAGAAATTTACAAAGACATAACCCAGCAGATAAATAGAGAAGTCGGGGGCAAAGAAAATAATGCAGGTACCGATGGCGATGCCAATACCGGAAACCAACAGAAGGGGTTTGCGACCTATCCGGTCGGACACAGCAAGGATTATCGTTGCCAGAATGGACAGCAGCATCATGGGGCTGGTGGCGAGGCTCATTGCGGAAAGTCCTTCCTGGAAGCTCATGCCCTGACCAATGACAAAAAACTCAGTAACGATGGCAGACTGCAGGGAAGAACCACAGTTGGTTGTAAATTCATCCAGCATGCGCAGCAGGATCATAAAGATCAGCAGGACCAGAGGATATGCCGCAAAATTGGACTTGCCCTGTTCCTTTTTCAGCTTTGCAAGCTGCTTCTGTTCTTTTGCAAGAACTTTTTCGGGATTTTTCATAGTGACACCTTTCTTTCTGAAATTATTGACGAACATATATTTTGCGGCAGGCGCCGCGAGATTACAATATGTTGCTGACCATGTACTCGATCAAATAAAATGCTGATCCATAAAGTCGAGATAATGCTTCCAGTCCTCGGAATTAATATCATGACCACCGACGCGGACATGTGTACCCATGGATTCGCAGAAGTATGCTGTTCCTGTAACGGGATAGGCATCAGAAAGCACTTCCTTGCCATATAGGGAGAACACCACTTTGGCAGATTGCAGACTGTTGAACGCACCTTGAGGGTCAGACCACAGATCATCCTCGGCATTGGCAACATAGAGCTTTCGGGGTGCGATGGATGCCAGCAGCAGATTCTGGTCTACCGGGAGTGCATTTTCATTTTTGCCGTACTGGGCATAGTTAGATGAGAACCAGTGAGGGAATGCCATGTTGATGGTGTAAACAGTTTCACCATGGTTGCCACGGCTTAAAGATGCACCACTGTTTCCGGAATCGTTGGAAATTACCAAACCAATACGTTTATCATTGGCACCGGCCCATACGGCAGCTTTGCCGAGTCTGGAGTGTCCAATTACAGCAATGCGATTAGAATCAATCGCTGGATCCTGCATCAGATAATCCACACCCCGCAACAGACCGAAAGCCCATGCACCAATAGCCTTGAATTCCGGGTCATCAAACAAAGAGACAACTCTGGATGCATAAGTGATCTTGTTATCCGGAGCAAAGTCAGCGGAATAAATTGTTGCCACAGCATAGCCTCTGGTCACACATTCCTCAATATTCCACCGATAGGCGGCGCTTCCCCGTTTTTCTTCCCATTTTTTTGTGGATGTATCAAAAGCATAGGAAGACATAATCTCGGGGTCGCTAAGCACTGTATGATTGCCGCGAAAATTTAGACCAATCACAGCGGGTGCCTTCTTTTTTTGTTTTGGAATGTGCAGCAGCATCAGAGCCTCGGAAGTACCCTTTTCGGTAGTCACAGTAATCTTGACCTGCCTGCGGATTGCTGTGCCATTCAGGCATTCGGCCTCTTCCGCCACTTCAAAGGAGGTGGTGAATCCTTCCGTAGGCAGCTTGCCGTAGACATGCTGTGTGAAGAGTTCCAGAATTTCATCCCTGCGTGCTTCAAACTGCTCCGGAGTAGAAACCGCAGATCCCTCCGTCATGACCAGCGGATCCGGCAATGTTGAGTAGTCCCGCTCGCCGGATAAGGCATATTCTTTCAGAAATTTAGGGAGTGGTATTTTCAGATTCCTCATAATCGCAAGGCAGTTCTGCCACGGCATGTTCCGATGCATGGAACATAGCCAGATGATGAGCAGAAGTAAAATCAATACCATGACGCCAAGCAGAGAGTATAGCAACAGCATCATCGCGTTCTCCTCCTTTATTTTTGTACGGATAATAATCCCTAGGTTAAGTATATTGACAAATCATATATTTGTCTTGTAAAATAATGACAAATAAGTCTTTAATTTTTCGTTTTGCGTCAATTTTTTACAAAGGGGCATGGATATGGCCATTTTTTTAAATGAATCCGATTTGGATCTTTTTGTTCACGATAATCATCACGAGAAAATCATACTGCAGCGACATGAAAATGCCACCAAGATGATGCGCGCAATGGTTGCGGGTGACGAAAAGAGAGTGTTGTATTACTTGCAGAAAATGTCTGAAAGCGTCGGCGAGGTGAATCGAATCTACACTCCGGATGAAGCGAACTGCCGCCAGATGCGTAACCGCCTGATTTCTCTGAATGTTACATTTTCTGTGTGTGCAGGAAATGCCAATGTGCATCCGCTGTATCTGCACAGCATCATTCGCCGATTCGACAAAAAGATAGAGCAGGTCAATACGGCCGCTCAGGAAACTGCCCTGCAAAATGAAATGGTAACCAGCTATTGCACCATGATCCGTTATACCTATACGGAGCATTTCGGAGATTTTTCAGATCGCGTAATTCAAATCCTGCTTGCCAACTTGTCTTCTCCTCCAAATCTGGAGGAACTGTCCGCAAAAATGAACGTGGCTCCGGCTACGGTTTCCCGCCGGTTCAAGGCAGAAACAGGGCAATCCATTCCGGAATTTATCAGCCGTTCCCGAATTCGGCTCGCCCAACTGTATATGCATGAAATCTCCTGCAATCTCAGCAATATCGCCCACAGTGTCGGATTCAGCGATGCCAGTTACTTCTCGAAAACATTTATGCGGTATGAGGGAATGACACCAACGGAGTATATCAAAAATATACAAGACGGCACATCGGCTACACGCTAACTCCCATCTGCTCAGGAGGATATTTATGAATCAAATCAATCGCATTCGTACCATAGAAGTCACCAAGGATATTTATGCCGTTATTACACCGGCGGCTGGGCTGGACATCACCGATGCAGGCATGATGGATAATTTCTCCAACGCTGCCTACATCAATCGCGGTGAAGGTCTGATCTGCGATACCTTCTTTGATCTGCCCCACGCTCGGGATCTGCGGGATTTTTGTGTAAAGCAGAGTGGTCATGCACCAAAGTATGTCATCAATACTCACGGCCACTGGGATCACTTCTGGGGCAATCAGGTTTTCGAGGAAGCTACCATTATGGGTCACGAGGATATGCTGAAGGATTGCTCCGGAGATAAGAGCAAAGTGCCGGTGTTCAAATTCCTTCACAATTCCAAAGGTATTCAGAAACTGATGGCCGCTGCGATGACCGCCATGTTCAAGAAGAATCTGCCTGCAGGTAAAAAGGCCAAGTTTATCGTCCGTGTGGGCGAGAAGGATTTTGACCTCACCGGCGTTGTACCGAAGACTCCGGATGTACTGTTCGAGAGCAATACCATACTGGATCTGGACGGAACGGAAGTTCATCTGATTCACCTGGGGGGTATCCACAGCAGTTCCGATACGGTGGTGTGGACTCCTTCCGAGAAAGTGCTGTTCGCCGGCGATATCTTTGCTGACTGTAGCCTGCCGATGAGCCTCGAGGGTGGCAAGAAGTGGATCAAGGCAATGGACTATATTCTGGATGAACTCCAGCCCGAAGTGATCGTACCCGGCCACGGCGAAGTCTACGGCCGTGCCAGAGCAGAAAGTCAGCGAGAATACTTCAAGTCTTTGATCGATCAGGTTGAGCAGTATTACACTCCCGCCATCAAAAATGACGAGTTGATTGCGAAGATTGACGTAAGCAAGTACATTGACCACCGCCCCAGATTGGCATGGATCATGGCTGTCAATGGAATGATTGCTGAACTGCGAAAGAAGAAATGAATCTTTCTCATATTAGAGGCTTCCTCACTTGTTGCAGGTGAGAAATGCCGTATTTACTCAACAGAAAAGAACACCCAAACTTTCCTATGCAAGTTCGGGTGTTCTTTTTTATTATGACCGCAAGAATATCAGGACATGTAACACTTCTTGGAGGAAATGCTTTGCGGATAAGTCTAACTGTTATTTCAGCGGGATTTCGTTCAGCTGGGAATTCAGATCCAGAAGCTGTTCCTTGGTAACGGGTGTATTGGTAGCACCGGTCAGCAGGTTGATCTGGCGGATTACGGTCATGGTGCTGAGCAGAGCGATAACGCTGGGCACTGCGGATACTTTAACGATGGGTCTGAGCATTTCGGTCAGCTTT
>JAZORJ010000039.1:0-6140 GCA_045656525.1 Faecousia sp.
CTTGTCTTCCTAAGACCGCTTGGCCTCCGACTTGGCCGTGGGATTTCTGTTTCTGCGAATCGAGCATGCTCTGTTGTGGGCTGCAGCAACTTGCCTGGTGGATATTTTGCCCGTTTTGGGTACTGGCACTGTGCTGATTCCCTGGAGCATGGTGTGTTTTTTGCAGGAAGATACTTTCCGGGCATTGGGGTTGTTGGGTATTTATGTGTTTATTTCGTTGCTGCGATCTGTGTTAGAGCCCCGGTTTGTGGGCAAGCAATTAGGGCTGGACCCGTTGGTAACTCTGCTCGCCATATATGCAGGATACCGGCTATGGGGTCTGCCCGGGATGCTTTTGGCGCCGATTTTGGCTGTGGCCGCCACGCAAATTCTGATGCATCCGAAAAAATCCCCTTGAACTACCGGAGAATTCCGTCAAAAAACCAAAGTTCCTATTGTGCAAATGCATCATTTTTGGTATAATATTAAGAAAAAAGTTAAAATGGATGTGTATTGCCTTGAAGTATGGAATTTGGAATGTATCGAACCCGGACGCGAATGCTGTAAATGCCTTGGTTGGGGCGGGCTATGCCCCTCTGACCGCCATGATCCTCTCCGCCCGGGGAATGAAGGATGCCCAAGGGGTAAAACAGCAACTGTCCTGTGACACGCCCTTGCTCGACCCCTACCTGATGACGGATATGGACTTGGCCGCCGGCCGGGTGGGTCTTGCCATGACCCGTGGGGAAAAAATCGCTGTTTTCGGTGATTATGATGTGGACGGCATCACCGCCACCTGTCTGCTGACGGACTTTTTGCGCCGTCACGGTGCGGACTGCATCAGCTACATCCCCGGCCGTCTGGAAGAGGGCTATGGGCTGAACCCCATCGCCATTGACTATCTGCATAAAGAGGGCGTCAAGCTCATTGTCACTGTGGACTGCGGCATCACCGCTGTGGCCGAAGCGAAGCTGTGCAAGGACTTGGGTATTGATCTTGTTATCACCGACCACCATGAATGTAAGGAACAGCTTCCGGATGCCATTGCGGTGGTAGACCCCCACCGTCCTGACGGTGGCTATCCCCATTTGACCCTTTCCGGTGTGGGCGTGGCATTTAAGCTGGCCGCCGCCCTGACCGGAGATCAAGAAGCTGTACTGCGGGAGTATGCGGACATGGTCTGCCTTGGTACGGTTGCGGATGTGATGCCCTTGGTGGGCGAAAACCGGGTTTTTGTGGCCCGGGGACTGGAATCCATCCGCCACACCCACCGTCCCGGCCTCGCCGCGCTGATGAAAGAAAGCGGCTGTACCGCCGATAATGTCAGCGCCACCACCATCGGTTTTATGCTGGCTCCCCGGATCAATGCCGCCGGCCGCATGGGTCAGATCAACTGGGCTGTGGACCTGTTTTTGACCGACGATACGGTGCAGGCGGAGCATCTGGCCCGGTCCCTGTGTGACCTGAACCGCCAGCGTCAGCAGGTGGAAAGCCAGATCTATGATGATGCGGTATCCATGCTCCCCGTGGGCCAGCCCCCGGAAGCCATCGTTCTGGCAGACGAAAGCTGGCATCAGGGCGTTGTGGGCATCGTCGCCAGCCGCATGTCGGAAGAATACTGCTGTCCCACCTTCCTCATCTGTCTGGACGGGGAACATGGCAAAGCCAGTTCCCGTAGTTTTGGCGGATTTAATCTGTTTTCTTCCCTGACTGCCCTTTCTCATCTTCTGGAAAGCTACGGCGGTCATGAGCTGGCTGCCGGCTTCACCATCTCCCGGCAAATGATCCCCCAATTCCGGGAGGAGATCTGCCGGCGTGCCGCGGAATATTACACCAATTCCGGCCCTCGGACGGTGCTGGACATTGACTGCGCCGTCACACCGGAGCTTCTGACGGTACGGGGTATCGACTCCCTGTCCGCTTTGGAGCCCTGCGGCAACGGCTGTCCCAAGCCGGTGCTGATGATGAAAAACATGATTGCCGAGCGCATCAGCATGGTGGGCAACGGACGGCATATGCGTCTGCGCCTGCGTGCCGGACATCACACAGTAAATGCCATCTATTTCTCCGCCAATCCCCAGTCCGTCTCCATTGAGCCGGGGGATTTGGTGGATGTGGCGTTCCACCCTCAGGTCAACGAATTCCGGGGCGAACGCTCCGTTCAGATGAATGTGCTGGACATCCGTCCCAGCTGTGGATATGCATGCTCCCCGGATATGGGCGGCTATGCCCATATCGCAACCGGCGCCCTTACTTCGGATGAGGCCGCAGAGCTGTTGCCGGAGCGGGCCACGCTGGGTGCCGTCTGGCGCTATCTGGCCGGCTTGGAGCGCAGCATCAAGGAAGATCCCCTGTGCCTTTGCCGCAAAATCGTCCGATGGGCCAACCGGCCTTTGAGCTTGGGGCAGATGTTTGCCTGTCTGGATATTTTCCGGGATGTGGGACTTCTGCGCTACACCCGGCAGCACAAGGACATTATCATCGACCTGACTCCCGGCGATACCAAAGCCGACCTGAATCAAAGCCAGACCATGCAGAGCCTTCTGCGGGCGAAAGAGAGCTGATCACATTGGAAACCTTTGAATTTCATTACGGGCAGCTGCGTGATACCCTTTTGAAGCACATGCCCGGTACGGATATGGCCCTGATCGACCGGGCCGTAGAATACGCGGAAAACAAACATAGAGAGCAAAAGCGCAAGGATGGTTCTCCCTACATCATCCACCCTCTGGCGGTTGCCAAGGTGGTTACGGAAATGGGTTTGGATTTGGACGCCGTTTTGGGTGCGCTTCTGCACGACTGCATTGAAGACACCGACGCATCCCACGAGGAGATTGAAAAGCTCTTCGGCCAGACGGTTGCGGAATTGGTAGAAGGCGTCACCAAGCTGACCCGGGCCAATTTTTCCAGCACGGAACAGGCGCAGATGGAAAATCTGCGGAAAATGTTCATGGCTATGAGCAAGGACATCCGGGTGGTGCTGATTAAAATTGCCGACCGTCTGCACAACATGCGCACCATGCAGTACCAGACCCCTGCCAAGCAGGTAAGCAAATGCCGGGAGACCATGGATATCTATGCCCCGCTGGCTCACCGCCTTGGTATGCAAAAGATCAAGTGGGAGCTGGAAGATATTGCTCTAAGGTATTTGGAGCCGGAAGAATATAACGGCATCATGTCCTATCTGAATGCCCACAAGGAGCAGGATGAGGCATTTATGCACACCATTCAGAATGCCATTGCCCAGCGTCTGGACTCCATGGGCATCCACCACACCGCCTACGGCCGTATTAAGCATGTGTACTCCATCTACCGGAAAATGCAGGCACAAGGCAAGACCATGGATGAGCTGTACGATGTATACGCCTTCCGGGTAATTGTGGACACCATTCCCGACTGCTACAATGTTCTGGGTCACATCCACGACCTGTTTAACTTGGTGCCCGGCCGTTTCAAGGACTATATCTCCACCCCGAAGCCCAACATGTATCAAAGTTTGCACACCACCGTCATCGGCACCCAAGGTATCCCCTTTGAGGTGCAGATCCGCACATGGGAAATGCATGAAATCGCCGAATACGGTGTTGCGGCCCACTGGAAGTACAAGCAGGGCGCAGGCGAGGGCAACGAGAAGGACTTTGAGTGGGTGCGCCGTCTGCTGGAAAGCCAGCAGGATACCGATGCGGAAGACTATGTGCAGTCTCTGAAAATCGACATGTTTGACGACGAAGTGTTCGTCTTCACGCCCAAGGGCCGGATCGTATCCCTGCCCGCAGGCTCTACCCCCATTGACTTTGCCTATGCCATTCACTCCGGTGTTGGCAACTCCATGATCGGTGCAAAAGTCAATAACCGAATCACTACCATTGATGCCACCTTGAAAAACGGTGACATTTTGGAGATCCTCACCTCTAAAAACGCCAAGGGTCCCAGCCGTGACTGGTTGAATATCTGCAAGAGCAATCAGGCCCGCACTAAGATCAAGCAATGGTTCAAGAAGGAAAAGCGGGAAGAAAATGTGATGCACGGCCGCGCTTCCTTTGAAGCGGAAATGCGTCGTGTCGGTCTGCCGCTGAGCTTGACCATTGAGCCGGAACTGGGCTCTCAACTGCTGAAAAAGCTGTCCTTCGACACTTGGGAGGACATGTACGCCGCCATCGGCTACGGTGGCTTGACCGCCGTCAAGGCTGTGGGACGGATTCGGGACGACATCAACCGCGCCCTGAAAAATCAGCAGAACGACAAACTGCAACCTTCCGTTTTGCGCAATGTTGGCGATCCGGAGGCAGGAAAAACCAACCGCCACGCGGTCAACGGCATCATCGTGGAGGACATCGACTCCTGCATGATCAAATTCGCAAAATGCTGTACGCCCGTACCGGGTGACGGCATCATTGGCTTCATCACAAAAGGCTTCGGCGTGTCCATCCACCGGTGCGACTGCCCCAATACCGCCAACCGCCATGAGCCCATTCAGGCGGCCCGGTGGGTCAATGTCCGCTGGGCCAATCAGGACGCCCAGCCCTTCGACACCACATTGGAGCTGGAATGCGCCACCCGGGACGGCCTTTTGCTGGATGTAGCCACCATCATGACCTCCAACCGCATTCGTACAAAGGAGCTCGACGGCAAGGATCTGCCCGGCGGCAAGAGTGTGTTTACCGTCCGCTTTGAGGTCAAGGATGTGGACGAATTGGAGTCCATCCGCAACAAGCTGATGGCCATCCCCGATGTCATCGGTTCCAGAAGAGGACAGAATTAAAGGAGCATTTTATGCGCGCTGTATTAACAAGAGTAAATTCCGCTTCCGTCACCATTGACGGCGAAGTGGTTGGAAAAATCGGCAAGGGTTTTCTGATTTTGTTGGGTGTCGGCCCTAATGACACCGAAAAAGAGTGCCGCTATCTGGCTGAAAAAGCCTTGGGTCTGCGGGTTTTCGAGGACGAAAACGGCAAGATGAATCTGGGTCTGGATGCCGTTGACGGTCAGGTGCTGGTGGTCAGTCAGTTCACCCTCTACGGCAACTGCCGCAAGGGGCGCCGTCCCAGCTTTGCCGAGGCCGCAAACCCCGAACTGGGCAACGAACTGTACGAGAAATTCCTGTCCATCTGCGAGGAGCTGGGCTATCCCCCTCAGCATGGCCGCTTCGGTGCGGATATGCAGGTGGAGTCCGTCAATGACGGCCCGGTGACCCTGATTCTGGACACCGAACAGCTGATGGATACACCCAGAAGAGGTTAAACCATGCTGAATATCCATACTTTGACATTGGGTCTGTTTCAGACCAACTGCTATGTGGTCTATCCGGACGGTGCTGACCACTGCATCGTCATTGACCCGGGTTACGAAGGAAAGAAAATTCTGAAATTTCTGGAAGAAAAGGGCCTTTGTCTGGATGCTATTCTGCTGACCCACGGGCATTTTGACCATGTGGGCGCTGTGAAAGATTTGGCAGAAGCCGCCGATTGCCGGGTATACATCCGCCCTGAGGAGCAAACCATGCCCAAAACCATGACTGCCGGTGCCCTCTGCTTCACCGATTATTATCCGGATTCTATGGAAATTGCCGGTATGAACATTGCCGTTTTACACACTCCGGGTCACACTCCCGGCTCTGTTTGTCTGATCATGGAAGATGCCATGTTCAGCGGCGACACCCTGTTTGCCGGCTCCTGCGGCCGCACGGATCTGCCCGGGGGCGACTGGGCAACCATTCAGCCTTCTCTGCGTAACCTCAGAGATCTGCCCGAGGATTACCGGGTATTCCCCGGCCACGGGCAAGCTACCACTCTGGCACAGGAAAGGCAGTGCAATCCCTATTTGAGGTAACACTATGAAACTGACACTTTGCGGTCACGACGACCGCTATGCCGTGGAACAACTGCAAATGGCCCTTTTTTCTACCGGTGAAGACGGGGAGGCTTTTTCTTCCCTGCATCGGGGCAAAATCTGGCTCACCGCCACCGCCAAAATCACCCTTGGCGACAAGACGGCCACCGCATCCAAGCGGCTGAAAGCCGCGGAGGAAACCGTTCGTCTGCGCCGTCGGATCTTGCAGCAGAGCTATTATCTGGCAGCTGTGCAGCTGCTGGGTCAGCCCAGCGCATGGGGCGCGCTGGCCGGTGTCCGGCCAACGAAGATTTCCACCAAGCATCTTTTAG
>JAZORJ010000040.1:0-6274 GCA_045656525.1 Faecousia sp.
TGGAAAGCTTTTGGGGAAGATTCAAGGACACACTACGGAAACACTTCCGCTACTGGGAGAGCGACGATCTAAGGTCAACTATTGAGCAAGCCATCTATTACTTTAACAACGAGAGGCCTGTTCGTAAGCTAAATGGAAAACTACCAGTCCTGTATAGAACAGAACTGGTGGCATAGGATATTTTGTGTCTACTAACTATTGACTACTTCAGACGCGCCAGCGTCCCCGGGTTTTTTATACCTTCCCCCGGGGGGAAGGTGTCACGCCGCAAGGCGTGACGGATGAGGAATGCGGGCGCTAACCTGTAGTTTTAGGGAATGTATAGGCATATACTGCTCTCTGTTCTGCCGCCATTCCTCTCCCGACCTCGCAATGCTCGGCCACCCTCCCCCCGGGGGAGGGTTTATGTGTTGGCAATCAGTTGACACACGCCTAAAATCCGGCTATAATTTAGTAAAATGGGGGTGAAGGCGATGTTTCTGCTAAGCGAGGCGTTGAACAGTCGGGATGGCCATGCTGTCGGTCGGGCGCTTTTGGCAAAGCTGTATACACAGGCAACCGGCAAGGAGCTGCCCCCAATCGCTGTAACCGAAAACGGAAAGCCCTATTTTCCGGACGGGCAGTGGCATTTTTCCATCTCTCACACGAAAAACTTCGTTTTCTGCGCCCTGAGCCGTCATAACATCGGCTTGGATGCGGAGGAAAAAGGCCGAGCCGTATCCCCGGCGATGCTGGAAAAATTCACTTCCGACGGAGAAAAAAGTCGGTTGGGTGACGATCCCCAAGACGCATTTTTGCGGCTGTGGGTACAGAAAGAAGCCTTGGCCAAGCTCACCGGACGAGGAATGGGAAATTGGCTGAAAGATACGGATTTTGACCCGTCTGACCCCAAAATACAGGAAATAAACGGCTGTTATGTTGCCGTTTTGGAGGATAACGATGCTGTTTGATACCCATGTACACTTAAATGATCCCTGCTTCGACGAGGACAGGGAAGCATTGCTGGCCGCACTGCCCCAAAAGGGCATCGGTCTTGCCATGAACGCCGGTTGCTCCTTGGAAACCTCCAAGCAGGCGCTGGAAATGGCCGCGCCCTACGACTGGCTGTACTGCTCGGTTGGCTCTCATCCCGACTCCTGCGACGAAGTCAACGATGATGTTCTGGAAGAATATCGAAAGTTATGTAAACTTGATAAGGTCAAGGCCATCGGTGAAATCGGACTGGACTACCATTATGAGGACATCCCCCGGGAAATTCAGAAAAAGGCCTTCATCGCCCAGATGGAGCTGGCCAAAGAGCTGGACATGCCGGTTATCGTCCACGAGCGGGACGCCCACGAGGACGGCATGAACATCATCCGCCAATTCCCCACAGTCAAGGGCGTGTTCCATTGCTACTCCGGCTCTGCGGAGATGGCAAAGCAACTGGTGAAAATGGGCTGGTATATTGGCTTTACCGGCGTGCTGACCTTCAAAAATGCCCGCAAAGCGGTGGAGACGGCCCAAGCGATTCCGCTGGATCGAATCGTCATTGAGACCGACTGTCCCTTTATGGCACCTGAACCCTTCCGTGGCAAGCGGAACGATCCCTCGCTGGTGTATCGTGTAGCGGAAAAATTGGCGGAACTGCGGGGAATTTCCACAGAAGAAGCCCAACAAATCACCTTTGAAAACGGCAAACGGCTGTATCGGATTGATTAAAGCCCTATACCTTCCCCCGAGGGGAAGGTGTCACCGCCATAAGGCGGTGACGGAAGAGGAATACGGGCGGTAAGCTAAGATCATCGCATATGTATAGTCCTATTTAAATGTCGTTTCTGCCGCCGTTCCTCTCCCGACCTCGCGATGCTCGGCCACCCTCCCCCCGGGGGAGGGTTTTGAAAGGAGTCTACTATGAAAAAACTCATCAACTACATCCTGTTCGTGCTTGCCATTGTGCTGGCGGATCAGTGGACAAAATATCTGGTAGTCGAGAACATTCCCCTCTACGGCCATGTGGATTTTCTCCCCGGCTTTCTGGGGTTCACCTACACGAAAAATCTCGGTGCGGCATGGTCCTTACTGGAAGGCCATCGCTGGCTGTTTATCGTTGTGTTCGTCATTCTGACTGCCTTGGTTCTGCTGGAATACTTCAAATTCCGTATGCCCTTTACCACCGCGGAGCGGTGGCTCATTGCCGCAGTTTATGGCGGCGGTCTGGGCAATGTGATCGACCGGGTACGCCTTGGCTATGTGGTGGACATGATCCAAACGGAATTTATGGATTTTCCCGTTTTTAATGTAGCGGACTGCTTCATCACCTGCGGCTGTATTCTGCTCATTGCCCATCTGATCTTTTTCAACAAGGAATTCTGGAAGGAAGAGAAAAAATGACCCTTCAAGTGGAAACCTCCGGGGAGCGGCTGGATGCTTACTTGGCCCGGATGGTGGAGAATCTGACCCGCTCCGCTGTGCAGAAACTCATCGACGAGGGCTGTGTGCTGCGAAACGGCAGACCCGCCAAGAAAAACGAAAAACTGAACATGGGCGACGAGCTTACGCTTACCATCCCTGAACCCAAAGAGGTGGACATTGCCCCAACGGAAATGGCGCTGGACATCGTCTACGAAGATGAGGATGTGCTGGTGATCAACAAGCCCAAGGGCTTGGTGGTGCATCCTGCCGCCGGCCACAGCGACGACACCTTGGTCAACGGCCTTTTATACGCCTTGGGCGACCAGCTTTCCGGCATCAACGGGGACCTGCGCCCGGGCATCGTGCATCGCATCGACAAGGATACTTCCGGCTTGCTCGCTGTGGCAAAAAATGATTTTTCCCATCGGATGCTGGCATCCCAGCTGAAAGACCATACCATGGCCAGAACCTATGAAGCCATCGTCTGCGGTTCGTTCCGGGAAGACAGCGGCACGGTGGATGCCCCCATCGGACGGCATCCGTCGGATCGGAAGAAAATGTGTGTCACAGAGCGCAATTCCAAAAATGCGGTGACCCATTGGGAAGTGGTGGCCCGTTATCGGGGCTACACCCATGTGCGCTGTCGCTTGGAGACCGGACGAACACACCAGATCCGTGTGCATATGGCCCACATCGGCCATCCGATTTTGGGCGATGCGGTTTACGGTCGCAAAAAGCCGGAATTGGGACAGACCAGTCAATGCCTGCACGCCGGGGCGCTATGTTTTCAGCACCCCCGGGATCAGCGACCGGTGATGGTTTTTGCGCCCCTGCCGGAATATTTTACACAGGTAATCGAAAAATTGGAGAGAATGGTATAATGGCGCTATTTTCAGACATTTTACTCACCGCGGACTTCGACCGCACCCTTACAGATCAAAACGGCCAAGTGCCGCCCCGCAATCTGGAAGCCATCCGCTATTTCATAGATAACGGCGGTGCGTTCACCGTCAATACCGGCAGATCCCTGCCCCAGTCCAAGACGGTTTTGGAGCAGATTCCCATGAATGCGCCGTTTCTGTGCTACAACGGCAGCTTGGCCGTTGACGGAGACAAGCTGATATTCGCCCATCCCATCGACCTGCCCTTGGAGCAGACACTCCGGGAGGTTTGCGCCGCATTTCCTGATCTGAATGTGGATCTGCATGGTGTCTACGCCCATTTTGGCTTTCAGCCCGTGGGCTGTTGGGAAGAATATTATGCCGCCCGGAACTGCGAATATCATCTGGCCCACGACGGTGCCGAATACGGCCCGTTTTTGAAATTTAATGTCTACGGCCAGCTCCGGGACGACACCTTCTATCAAGTTTTTTCCGGCACAGCCGAGGAAATCGCCCGGGTCGATGCAGCGGAAGCATGGCTGAAAAAGACCTACGGAGACAAAATGGTGGTCTACCGCGCCGGTGCACGGGTTTTGAATGTCCATACCGCCGGTGTCTCCAAAATTCGGGCCGCCCGGGATCTGCAAAAGCGGTTGGGCCGGAAGATTTTGGTGTGCGTCGGCGATGCTGAGAACGACCTGCCCATGCTGGAAGGAGCGGATTACGCCTTCTGTCCCAGCGACGGCACGGTGGCAGACCGCTTTCCCAATGTCTGCGTTTGTGATGACGGCGCAGTGGCAGATGTGATTTATCACAAACTCCCGGAAATTCTGAAAGGATAACTTTTTATGTCGCTTTTTGAGGATGTACTGCTGTCGGTGGACTCTGACCGCACCCTTACCGCCCCGGATTCCACCATTCCTGTGCGGAATTTGGAGGCCATCCGCTATTTCATGGAAAACGGCGGTACCTTTACTGTGAACACCGGGCGGAGTATTCCCATGTCACTGCGCAACATTTTGGGCATTGTGCCCCATAATGCGCCCCTTTTACTGTACAACGGAAGCGCCGCCTATGACGAAACAACCGGGCAACTGACCCGCTATGCGCCCCTCGACTTGGATCCCGGGACTGTACTGTCTTTTTTGCAGGAGAGATTTCCCGCCCTGAATGTGGAAGTGCAGGCACTGGATGCCCACTACCTCATGCGCAAGGATGCCGGGTGGGAGGACTACTGCGAAAATAACGGATGCCCTTGGAAATATGCCGAGCCCGGCAACATCCCCAGCCCGTTTATCAAGTTTTCTTTTTACGGTGAATTCCGGGAAAATACGGTGGCATCCATGTATCAGGCCACGGAGGAAGAGCTTCGTCAGTTTGATGAAATGACGGAGTTTATGATCGAGCACTATGGGGATAAAATTGAAATTTTCCGTGCCTGCGCCAGAATCGCGGACATCCATGCCAAAGGCGCGTCCAAATTGAACTCCGCCCGGCAGTTACAGCGGGATCTGGGAAAGAAAATTTTGGTCTGCGTAGGGGATGCGGAAAATGACCTGACCATGCTGGAAGGTGCGGATTACACCTTCTGCCCCAGCGACGGCACGGTGGCAGACCGCTTTCCCAATGTGTGTCCCTGCGCCGAAGGCGCGGTGGCGGATGTGATTTATGAACAGATCCCAGCAATCCTTGAAAATAGGGCTTGACAAACATCCATTCTTATGTTACGATTTTATAGCTGTAAACAGCCAGGTAGCGTATGCGCGGGTGTAGTTCAATGGTAGAACACCAGCCTTCCAAGCTGGATACGCGGGTCCGATTCCCGTCACCCGCTCCATAGAAATGCGCCAGTAGCTCAGCAGGATAGAGCAACTGCCTTCTAAGCAGTAGGTCGGGGGTTCGAATCCCTCCTGGCGTGCCATTTTTCAGCAAAGTGAATATGGTGGGTGTAGTTCAATTGGCAGAGCACCGGATTGTGGTTCCGGGCGTTGTGGGTTCGAGTCCCATCACCCACCCCAGAAAAAAAGAAAAGGAGACCTTCGGGTCTCCTTTCTTTTTTCTATGGGTATTTGTCAAACGCACCCTGTTGACAAGGCCGCATAAAACCTTCCCCCGGGGGAAAGGCTTTGTCTGCTCGCCGGTGGAGATTGCCACGTCGTGCTTCGCACTCCTCGCAATGACATATAAAACAACAAGGCCCGCAGTGACTCTGCGGGCCTTGTTGCAAGAAAAAGAGGAGATGAAAAATGAAAAAGAGATTTATTTGTCTTTATCATAATCCACATTTATGAATAAAAAAAGTGAATAATTGTTAAATAAATATTAAGTTCACAATTTATTTTCGGTTTCTCCCTTGTTTTCCCTTTACACCCTGCCGGTTTTGCGGTAGAATAACAGAAATAAAGGAGGCGACATCCATGGCGAACGACAGAGACCAAGAATTGGAGCGTCTGGAAAAAGAACTTTTGGCAGATATCAAGGACGATGATGATCTGCTGGCGGACATCCCCATCGAATTGCTGGATACCACTCCCGCAAGTTGGGATGACACCCCCATCTTTACGGATGAGGAACTGCTGAATTTTGATTTTGAGGGGTTGACAATACAGCCGGAACCCCCTGTGGAAAAAGTGAGTACGCCTATGAAACGGTCATCAAAATCCAAAAAAGCGAAAATACGGGAAGACAAGTGGCTGGTCACCCTGATGGCCATAGCCAGTTTTCTGTGTCTGGGCATCATTGCCGTGCTGATCTACTGGCTGGAAGTCTTTTTGTAATACCATGACAGAAACAACTTGCCCTGTGGGCCGTTTTGCCCCCACACCATCCGGGCGGATGCATCTGGGAAATGTGTTTGCCGCGCTGATTGCGTGGCTTTCTGTCCGGTCCCGGGGCGGAAAGTTCGTTTTGCGGATGGAGGATTTGGACACATTGCGCACCAGCGCGGAATTTGCCGAAATTCTGCGGCAGGATCTTTTATGGCTGGGGCTGGATTGGGA
>JAZORJ010000041.1:0-2226 GCA_045656525.1 Faecousia sp.
AAAGGGATTTCACAGTCAGCAAGGCGGATTTTGCCAATTCCTCATTGCCGGCAAAAGACGCACTGAACGCAACACCGATATAATGGAACAGCTGGCCCAATGCCCCTAATGCATCAGGGATCATTTCGGCATATTGAGACAGTAAAAATACGTTGATGGTCAACATTCCTGCAATGGTAAAATGCCACAGCTTGAAGCGGTGCCGCAGCAAATACGCTCTGTATGCCATATAGAGCATTACGAAGGACAGCAGGAAGCTGAAACGGTACGGAATTTGATTTGTAAAATGGAAGCCGTGCCAGATATAATCCAATTGACGGATTACAAAGCTTGCCATAAAGAACAGGATCAAAAACACACTGCACAGCTTATCCCGGAGCTTGATTTTTCCGGAGAGCAGGAACAGGAAGGACAACAAAAGCGTAGATACACCGCTATACACATTGGGCAGGCCGTCCAAAAAAGTAGGAACCGTGCCGCCGCTGAGATTTCCTGCCACCTTCCCCATACCGTTCAAGACAGGTGCAAAGGACTCCCCTACTGCTTGGAACCAAAGGGCAATGGTCGGTTCTCCTGCTTCCTTGGCGGCTTTAAAGGCCTCCCATGCCTCCCTGGCCGGGGTACAAAGCTCATAATCAACCATATTCAGCGCAAAATCTTCCGGGAAGGTGTTTACACTGGAATAGGTCTTACCCAATGCCGCCAGAGCCGGCAATTCCAAAACGGCAGTCATGCCAATGGCGAGGGCAGAAAACAGTGCGATCCAGCACAAATCCAGAAAGAAGCTCTTAACACTTTTGCATCGGCAAATTTGATAGCAGATGAAAAGGAGTAGGACAAAAATACAGGTAAAAAAGCCGATATAGTAGTTAACAAGAATGGAAAGTGACAGGGTTACCGTGTACAATATGAATTTCTTTTCTTTCAGAAGGCATACCGTTCCCAACGCCACCAAAGGCAGCAGCGCAAAGGTATCCAGCCACATGATATTCCACTGATACCCAAGCGACCATGCGCAAAGTCCGTAGAAGCTGCCAAATAGGGCGATTGAAAAGTCGTTTTTATCAAACAGTTTTTTCAGGAATATGGCAAAGAACAAGGACGCAAGGCCCATTTTAATGGGTACGAGCAAGGAAAAGTAGGACAGCACAAAATCATCAGGAACAAGGACGCTCAGCAAATTCAGCGGTGACGCTAAATAGTAGGAAATCAGACCGAGGTAGTCCATACCAATACCTACACTCCAACTGTAAAGCAGACTCTCGCCACTGAGCAAAGCTTTACGGAAAGCTTTGAAAAACGGGAAATATTGGTGCCACATATCGTAGCAGAGCAGAGAATTGCTGCCAAAAGGCACTGCCTCCACGACAATCATCAGTACTACAAATGCCAAAAACGGCATAAAAAATGCCAAAGCAAGATAATTTGGTTTCCATGAACGGAGTTTCGACAGGTTCATAATCTCCTCCCGATTGTAAATGTGGTAACATTCTACCACAAAAATACATTTAGGTAAAGGTTTCCCGGAAAATTTATAAAAATATGCCTGCCGACAAGCGGCAGGCATAAAAAATTATTTCTTGTCACGCTTACGGGTAAGGTAAATGTCCAGCTTTTCCTTCATGTTGTCGGGAATTTCTCTGGCAACGGGACACTGGACGGCATTGGCCATCCGATCCGTGAAGGTGGTGATAAATTGAATGTCTTCTACCATCTGCTCACCGCTCATAACGGCCATCGTATCATAGCTGTTATGGATGGTTGCGGTGTTGGGGGGTGCAATCCGTGCAAATGAGAGCGCAGGGATGCCCTTGTGGGCAAAGGGGGTGGAATCGCTGGAATAGACATCCTGTTTGACAGAAATGCCGAAGCCAAGCTCGGAGCAAAGGTACTTGGTATAATGAAGCAATGCTTCCTCGGTCGTACAGCAGGCGATAAACTTGCCCATAATGCAGCCGATCATGTCAAGATTGATGTTCAGCACAATATCTTTCAGTTCCTCTTCGTGGTTCTGGCAGTATGCTTTTGCGCCCAGAAGTCCCCGCTCCTCACTGCCGCACCAGATAAAGCGCAGACCATAGCTGTGACGGTGATTTACAAAGTACTCCAATACACCCAGAATACCCACAGAACCGGACATATTGTCATATGCGCCCTGAGAAAGGGATGTAGAATCGTAATGCGCAGTCAAAACGATATATTCCGGACGCTCACCGGGCAGATCGG
>JAZORJ010000042.1:0-4677 GCA_045656525.1 Faecousia sp.
AAGACGTTCTTGTACTGGATATCCAGCTTGGGGCCGTAGAAAGCAGCTTCGTCGATGCCGATCTCGTATTCCACACCCAAATTATCCAAAATATCGCCCATTACGCGCTGTGCTTCTTCCCACTGCTCAGCAGTGCCTTCATATTTGATGCCGGCACGGGCGGGATCCCACTGGGAGAAACGGAAGGAGCAGTTTTCCAGCATGCCCACGGTTTCCAGAACATACTTAGCCAGCTCCAAACAGCCACGGAATTCTTCTTCCAGCTGATCGGGGCGCAGAACCAAGTGACCCTCAGAAATGGTGAACTGACGGACGCGGATCAGGCCGTGCATTTCGCCGGATTCCTCGTTACGGAACAGGGTGGAGGTCTCGCCCAAACGCATGGGCAGGTCACGATAAGATCTTGCCCGGTTCAGATAAACCTGATACTGGAAGGGGCAGGTCATGGGGCGGAGTGCGAAGCATTCCTTGCTCTCGTCGTCGGGATCGCCCAGAATGAACATGCCGTCACGGTAGTGATCCCAGTGACCGGAAATCTTGTACAGGTCGGACTTTGCCATCAGGGGGGTCTTGGTCAGCAGATAGCCGCGCTTCTGCTCCTCGTCCTCGATCCAACGCTGCAAAGTCTGAATGACTCTTGCACCCTTGGGCAGCAGAATGGGCAGACCCTGACCGATTTCTTCCACGGTGGTGAAGAATTCCAGCTCACGGCCCAGCTTGTTGTGGTCACGCTTCAAAGCCTCAGCCTGCTTTTCCAGATAAGCATCCAGCTCTTCCTTGGAGGGGAAGCCGATGCCGTAGATGCGTTGCAGCATCTTGCGGCTGGAATCGCCACGCCAGTAAGCGCCGCAGGACTTAGTCAGCTTAAAGCCGTTGTGCTTAACACGGCCGGTGTGATCCAGATGAGGGCCGGCGCACAGATCAGTGAAATCGCCCTGGGTGTAGAAAGAAATGACGGCATCTTCGGGAAGATCTTCAATCAATTCTTTCTTATAAGGTTCATTTTGTGCTTCTGCCCAAGCAATGGCTTCCGCACGGGGCAGCTCGCTCCGCTCCAAACGGATACGCTCCTTGCAGATCTTCTTCATTTCCGCTTCAATTTTCTCCAAATGCTCGGGAGTGAAGGAGAAGGGAGCGTCGAAGTCGTAATACCAGCCCTCTTCAATGGCGGGGCCGATGGCCAGCTGCACTTCGGGCCACAGACGCTTGACAGCCTGTGCCATGATGTGGGAGCTGGTGTGCCAGTAGGTCTTCCGGTATTCCGGATTCTCAAAGGTGTACAGGTTTTCGTTTTCCATAGGTTTTTCCTCCTTTTAATTGGGGAAGGGTATAAAAAGACCCACCCCTGATGATCAGGGGTGGGATACAAAGTATTCCACGGTTCCACCCTGGTTGCGAGCAAGCTCGCCACTCATTGGCACGGTAACGGGCGCACCCGGCAGGCTATTTCCAACCTGCGGCTCAGAAGTGGTATCACAACCGGCAGTGTTACAGGATCATTGCACCAAACTGATCCCTCTCTGAGAAGCTTTCCGGATGTGCGTGTCTTCATCACAGCTTTTATGGAGCAAATGTAGCATAAAAATAGGGTTTTGTCAATCCCCGGGGAGTGCAAATCCAAGAAAATGGGCAATTTTTGGTTACCATAACAGAAAAAAGTTCCTCATAACGCCCGGTTGCGAAAATATCGTCATTATGTTAACAAAATGTCATTTTTTCACCATATATTGTGTAAAATGTGTGAAAAATACAGTATATTTGGGTAGTTGGTTTACATAATATAAATGGCGATTTTGGGCAAAAAGTTGTTGAAAATTCGGTTATTAGCGAAAATGCTTGACTTTTAATAAAAAAATGTTATAATACACAAAGTTTGCGAACATATACTGTTTTGTAACCTTTTGATACCAATTGAAATTGGTCATCATTTTAACATCGATTTTTTCGCGAAAGGAGGTACATTCTATGCTGGAATGTAATCGCTTGATCACCAGAGCGACATCAAGACCTATGCGTCTGATTGCGTTACTGCTTCCGGTGATCTGTATTGTCTTACTGTTGAGTCAGACGGTATTCGCAAAGAATACGTATTTGATCAATGACAGCGGCAAGGTCGTAATCCACACCACATATGCAACGGATCCTGCCAAAGTTCTGGACGAAGCCGGTTTGGAGCTTGGCGAGGATGATACCTTCGTGACGCAGTCCGGTTTGGGTGTTTCTGAAATCACGATTCAGCGCAAGCAATCCATTACTATCAATTATGGCGGTAACATTTTGGAAGCTGTCAGCTACGGTGAGACCGTGGAATCTCTGTTGGAGCGTTTGGAGCTGATCCTTGCCAATGAAGATGTGATTTCCGTACCGCTGAATTCCCAGACCTTTAACGGCTTGAATATCTCCATTTCCCGCAGCGTGGAAGTAGAGGAGACCTACATCGCAGCGCGTCCTTACGAAACCATCTACCGTTACGATGCCAGCCTTGCAAAGGATGAGCAGAAAATTCTCACCCCCGGCGTGGAGGGTCAGGTACTCTGCACTGCCAAGGTGGTCTATTTGGACGGCAAGGAGGTCAGCCGTGAGGTGCTCAGCGAAGATGTTGTCACTGAGCCTGTGAGCGCAGTTGTTGCCGTGGGTACTCCCGTGAAGGATACACCTGCTGCAAAGCCTGAGAACTCCGCAGGAAAGGATCCTGTGACCAAGCCGGAGGATACCGGCAAGCCCATCATCGGTGATGGCTATATTATCACCCCTGAGGGAGAATATCTGACCTACACCCATTCTGATGTGTTCAAGGCAACGGCTTATCACAAATCTGACCCGGGCTGTACCGACTATAATTTCATCGGTACCCTGTGCCGCGTGGGTGCTATTGCAGTGGATCCCACGGTGATTCCCTATGGTACCCGGATGTACATTGTTTCCAATGACGGCAAATACATCTACGGCATTGCCACCGCAGAGGACTGCGGTAGCGCAATCAAGGGCAATCGTATCGATCTGTACTACGATAGCGTAGCTGAGTGCAATCGTTTCGGTATCCGTAACTGCACCGTTTATTTTCTTGGACAATAGTTGCAAATCCGCCTTTCTTTTGGTATACTACCGAGAGAAAGGCGGTCTTTTTATGATCAATGTTTGTGATATTCAAGTAATGAAGCCTCTGCTCGCAGAGTATGGCTTTCATTTTTCCAAGGCTAAGGGCCAAAACTTTTTGATTGCATCTTGGGTGCCGGAGCAGATTGCTCTGGATTCCGGGGTGGATGAAAACACCGGCGTGTTGGAGATCGGCCCGGGCATCGGCCCGCTGACCCAGCAGCTTTGCCTGCGTGCAGGGAAGGTTTGCGCAGTGGAGGTGGACAACCGGCTGAAACCCATTTTGGCGCAGACGGTAGGGGAATTTGCCAATCTGGAAATCCTGTGGGATGATGTTCTGAAACAGGACATTGCGGCGTTGGTGAAGGAAAAGTTCCAAGGCCTGCGCCCTGCGGCCTGCGCAAATTTGCCGTATTACATTACATCACCCATTTTGTCCGCACTTTTGGAGGCGGAATGCTTTGATCAGGTAACGGTCATGGTGCAAAAGGAAGTGGCGCAGCGGATCGCTGCCCGGCCCGGTACAGCGGATTACAGCGCCTTTACCGTGTTCTGCCAGTACTATGCAGAACCGGAATTGCTGTTCGATGTGCCTGCACATTGCTTTATGCCCCAGCCTAAGGTGACTTCTGCGGTCATTACGCTGCGTGTGCGTAAGGAACGGCCATGGGATGTACAGGATCAAAATATTTTCTTCCGTACTGTGCGTGCCAGCTTCGCTATGCGTCGGAAGAAGTTGAGCAACGGCTTGGCATCCGGTTTTCCCCAACTGGGCAAAGACGGTGCGGCAGAGGTGATCGCAGCCTGTGGCTTCGACGAGAATGTCCGTGGGGAAACCTTGGGTATTCCCGAATTTGCCAAGCTGTCCAATGAGATTGCCAAAAGAGTTAAATAAGAAAAGCCTCCCACATGGGAGGCTTTTGTATTAACAACCGCTAATGTCTCGAATTACTTCTCCGGCCATGATGAGACCTGCTACACCGGGCACAAAGGCCGTAGAACCGGGAAGCGCTCGCCGGGAAGACCCCTCCCGCTGGGATTCCTGAAATTCTTCGGCAGACATCCGGGATTCCAAAGGCAGCTCCTCGGACCAAACGACTTTGACGCCTTTCAGTCCCCGTTTGGCGCATTCTTTGCGCATGATCCGGGCCAGAGCGCAGCCACGGGTTTTGGAAATATCCGATACCCGGAAACCGGTAGGATCCAATTTGTTGCCCGTTCCCATGCAACTGATGATGGGAACGCCGGCACTTTTGGCCTGGGCAATCAATTCCAGCTTTCCTGTGACAGTATCGATGGCATCGATCACATAATCGTACTGAGCAAAATCAAATTCTGCTGCATTTTCCGGCAGGAAAAAGGTGCGAAATGTGCGGATTTGGATGGTTGGATCAATGTCCAGAATCCGATTTTTTGCGGCTTCCACTTTCGGCAAGCCGACGGTAGAGTGCAGCGCAAGTATCTGACGATTCAAATTTGTTACATTGATTTCATCATCGTCGATCAGATCCAACTGTCCAATGCCGGATCTGGCCAGTGCTTCTGCTGCATAGCCACCAACGCCACCCAAACCGAAAACGG
>JAZORJ010000043.1:0-5031 GCA_045656525.1 Faecousia sp.
ATTCAGGGGTGAGCTTCGGCTCACCCCATCCTTGGCGAAAGGCATTGCTTTCCGATACACAAGAGTGGTTTCGTCTTGTAATGGGTCGGCAATGCTTTTTTTAGAATACGGAATAGGAGGTAGAATATAAACTCCGGTTTATATCGTTTGCATATGACCAAGCTTAACGATCTGCAATATTTAAAGCTGACAAAAATGCAGCGGTTTTGGTACAATCTGACACTGTTCTTCGTCGGCATCCCCGGCTGGTTTGTCAACCTGTGGCGGGGTATCCTGGGCTTCTTTAAGAAGGTCGGTCTTGCAATCAAAGATTTCTTTGTGGACATCGGCACCACCTTCATCAAGGGCAACTGGGCAGTAAAGCTGTCCTACTTTATCTTTGGTTTTGGTAACCTTTATTACGGCCAAATTATGCGTGGCCTTTTCTTCCTTCTGTTTGAAGTGGTCTTTATCGCCTATATGCTGGTACCCAGCGGCGGTATCCACTGGCTGCAAAAGGGTCAGTGGTTCCAGAAGGATGCAACCATCGGTACTGTACAAGGTGGCACCGCTTACGATCCCATCTTTGATACCGATGTTTGGCATGCCGGTGATGACTCCGTCAAGGTCCTGCTGTACGGCCTGCTGACGATCATCTTCATCGTGGCGTTTATTTACACTTGGCGGCTGCAAATCAAGCAGTGCCGCATTTGCATGGACATCACCGCTCAGGGCAAAAAAGTCAAGAGTGGCAAAGATGATCTGCGTTCTCTGGTGGACGACGAGTTCCACAAAACCCTGCTGGCGCTGCCCGTGGTTGGCATTATGGCCTTTACGGTGCTCCCCATCATCTTTATGGTGTTGGTTGCCTTCACCAGCTACGACGCCGCCCATGACGGTTACTCTAACCTGTTCTCTTGGGTCGGCCTTGACAATTTCAACGCGCTTTTTGATTTCGGCTCCGGTGGTATCGGTCTTGCCTTTGGTGAGATCCTCTCCTGGACGCTGATGTGGTCCTTCTTCGCCACCTTTACCAACTACTTCCTTGGTATGTTTGTGGCTATTCTCATTAACAAGAAGGGTATTAAATTCAAAAAATTCTGGCGGACTGTGTTGGTTATGACCATCGCAATTCCCCAGTTCGTTTCTCTGCTGTATGTTTCCAAGCTGTTCGATGACTCCGGCATTATCGGCAAACTTTTGCTGAATACAGGCTTGTTCCCTCAGGACTTGCTGGCTATGAACATCAACTCCTTCTGGGATCATGAGCTTACCGCCCGTATTCTTCTGATTGTCATCAATATCTGGATCGGTATTCCCTATATGATGCTGATGGCTACGGGTATTCTGATGAACATCCCCAACGATCTGTATGAATCTTCCAAGATCGACGGTGCAAATGCTTTCCAGCAGTACGCCCGCATCACCATGCCCTATATGCTGTTCGTGACCGGTCCTTATCTGCTGACCAGCTTTGTGAACAATTTGAACAACTTCAATGTTATCTATCTGCTCACGCAAGGCAACCCCTTGAACACCGAGCTGGGTACGCCCGGCGGCGCATCGGTTGGTTCTACGGACCTGCTGATCACATGGCTGTACAAGATGACCTTGGGCAGTACAGACTCCAAGTATTATTACGCATCCATTGTCGGTATCCTTGTATTCGTGGTTGTGGCAATCCTGTCGCTGATCATCTACAATGTGATCCCGTCTACTAAGAACGAGGAGGATTACAAGTAATGGCTAAACAGACAATGAATGAAACCGCTACTCCGACTCGTAAAAAGAAATCTATGGGTGTGGCTACCGGCCGTCGGATCGGCAATACCTTTGTGTATGCTGTTCTGATTATTATGACCGTGGTCTGGCTGTTCCCCTTCTTCGGCATTGTGCTGGAATCCCTGCGTGTGGAAATTCCCCAGCAGGTCAGCTATCTCTGGCCCAAGAAGTTCGGTTTTGACAACTATATCAATCTGTTCACCAAAACCGACTTCCTGCGTTGGTTCATCAACACCGGCATCATGGGTGTTGCAACCGCAATCTTCCAGGTATTCTTCGTTCTGTCCGTCAGTTATGCCCTGTCCCGCATGCGTTTCAAAGGCCGTCAGGGTCTGATGAACATCATGCTGATTTTGGGTATGTTCCCCGGCTTCCTGACCATGATTCTGATCTATAAGGTCTTCGCCGAAGCCGGTCTGACCATGGAAATGGCACCTGTGGGTCTGGTAATTGTTTACTGCGCCAGCTCCGGCATGGGCTACTATGTTGCCAAGGGCTTCTTCGATACCATCCCCAAGAGCTTGGATGAGGCTGCCCGTGTAGACGGCGCTACACGCTTCCAGGTCTTCTATAAGGTGATTATGCCCATGGCCAAGCCCATTGTCATTTACACCATTTTGACGGGCTTTATGGCTCCTTGGGGCGATTTCATGACAGCAAGTTACATCATCCACGAAAACAGCGAAGGTATGAACGTTGCTGTTGGTATGTACGAATGGCTGTCCAAAACCAATCTGAACACCCATTACACGATGTTCTGTGCCGGCGGCGTTGTGGTTGCAATTCCCGTTACCGCGCTGTTCCTGGCGTTGCAGAAATACTATGTTGAAGGCGTCACCGGTGGCGCAGTCAAAGGATAAGAGGAGAAGATTATGGCTACTGTTAAATTTACAAACGTACAAAAGATTTACGAAAAGGGCCAGACTCCTGCCGTTGCGGATTTCAATCTGGACATTCAGGATAAGGAATTTATCGTATTTGTCGGTCCCTCCGGCTGTGGCAAGTCCACCACTCTGCGTATGCTCGCCGGTCTGGAAGACATTTCTTCCGGCACCATTGAGATTGACGGCGAAGTGGTCAATGATTTGCAGCCCCGTGACCGTAACATTGCTATGGTTTTCCAGAACTATGCACTGTACCCCCATCTGACGGTTTTTGAGAACATGGCATTCAGCCTGCGTCTGAAAAAAGTCCCTCAGGACGAAGTTTATCAGCGTGTTACCGCTGCCGCGGAAATTCTGGGTATTACTGAGTATCTGACCAGAAAGCCCCGGGCTCTGTCCGGCGGTCAGCGTCAGCGTGTTGCCATCGGCCGCGCCATGGTCCGTGACTCCAAGGTGTTCCTGATGGACGAGCCCCTTTCCAATCTGGACGCCAAGCTGAGAAATCAGATGCGTGCAGAAATTATTCTGCTGCGTCAGAAGATCGACACCACCTTCATTTATGTTACCCACGACCAGACCGAGGCTATGACCCTGGGCGACCGTATCGTCATTATGAAGGACGGCCTCATTCAGCAGGTCGGCACCCCCACAGAAGTGTTCGATATGCCTCTGAACCTGTTTGTTGCTGAGTTTATCGGCGCACCGAAGATGAACATCATCAAGACCCAGCTGGTCCGGGAAGGCGACAAATACTTCGTCACTCCCTACGGTGCCAAGATCGAGGTTACCGGCAAGAAGGCAGAAATCCTGAGAGAAAAAGGCGTTGACAGCCGCGAAATTTTGCTGGGCATCCGTCCTGAGCATATCACAATGTCTCCGGCCGGTGGCGCAGATGCAATCCCTTGCACCATTCGCGTCAACGAAATGATGGGCAGCGAGCTGCATCTGCATGTGGTCGAGGATAACGGCGATAAGCTGATCGTCCGTATTCCCACCATCACCTTGGATGATGAGCAGCGCCAGCAGATGGTATACGGAAATACCATCCATGTGACCTTTGAAGGAAAGGTTATGCACTTGTTTGATCCCGAAACCCAGGTCAATCTGCTCACCTAAGCAATTACACACCGTGGCGCAGCGAAAGCTGCTCCACTTTTTTCTTTCCAATCCGCGTGAATGATGCACGAAACACCACCCATTAAATCACAAAATCTTTTGACAGCACCACTGAATTAGGGGTATAACGTGCTGGAAGAGCACTTGAAGGACATTCAGGTGGCCAGCGATTTGAACTTACATATAAGCAAAAGCCTTGAAAACCATAGATTTTCAAGGCTTGTTGTATTTGCTATTTTCGCTTTATCTCAAAACTTTTGATAAGTGTGGAGAATTACGCTACCATTCATGGCAGTTTGGCAGCATTCGCATTAGATACCGAGGCTTTCACCGTTCAGGATTTTTTGAGGATTGATCTCCAAGCATCGATTCAGCAGTTGGTGGGAATAGCGCTGCTGCAACACCTGCCAGGCTTCTTCCCAGTCCGTATTACGGCCGTCGATCCCGTGGGCATCGGAAGCAATGCAAGTCACCCAGCCTTGCTCCATCATAAAGTCTGCACATTCCATACACTGTCGACCGAACCGACCCAAAAGGCTGTCCCGGGTCACCTGAACGCACCAGCCGTTATCTATCCATTCCTTTGCAATCCTTGGATCATCCAGAACTGCCGGATATCGCTCCGCATGGGCAATCACAGGTAAAAATCCCTCTTGGACACACCGATTCAAAATGGCATTCACCTGCGCCGGTGACTGCTCCGCTAAGAATTCCACCAAAAACCAAGGGCTGTCCGGATATGTCAGGGCGCTTCCCTGTCGCAAGTGTAGCGGCAGATGCTCGGAAGCAATATTCTCCATACCCAAGTACAGCTGCAATGGAATCTGCTCATATTCCAATCCGTCTTGCAATCGCGCAAAAGCCGCCCGAATCTGCTCGACGGTGGTATGTCCAAAATAATTGTAATGGGGCGTGGCAACCATGTGAAACACGCCGCAATCCACGGCCATCTGTGCCATTTCCAAAGCTTCGTCCAAGGTCGCCACTCCGTCGTCTACCCCGGGCAATATATGACTGTGTAAATCAATGACCAAGATATCCGCACCCCTGCAATTTACTGTTTTAGTATATTTTTCCACATAGCAAGCTTCCGCAAAGCTTTCAGCAGTACCGGACGCGCCCAGAACAGGGACATCCAAATACGGCTTGTCAGCCGGTAAAGCCAATTTGTGCAAGAGATTTTCTTACCCTTTCGAACCAAAGTGACTACCCTGCCTACTACGCAGTCTTGATTGAATGTACCATCCCGAAAACAATTCCCGTCACCCGT
>JAZORJ010000044.1:0-4976 GCA_045656525.1 Faecousia sp.
GACGCTGTGATTACCCACAATATGTCCTTCGTCGATCATCCGCTGAACCAACTCCGGTTCCTTTTTTGCGTAGCTCATGGTGATAAAGAAAACGCCTTTGATATTCTTTTCTTTCAGTACATCAAGAATCTTGCCGGTAACCGGGTATTTCTGCCCGTTTGCATCTGTTGCGTAATATTCATAGCCACAGTCAAAAGTCAGATAAGTGGTTTTGACATCTTCGCTGATGAAATAGGCATCGTATTGGCTGTATTTGCTCTGCTCTGTGACCGGTATGGACGGACGGCTGTGATTGGAACCCCGGCCGGCACCAAAGCCGCTTGTATTGTATGTCGTGTCCATAGCTTCCAGCTCTTCACGGGTATACAAGCCAATGCCGTTGACCGGAGGAGCGGAGCTGGCCGGGACGGAGGTCGCCGGCGTGCTGGAAGAGGGAGGGGCAGAAGAACCCGGAACAGAACCGGAGGATTCCGGAGCGGAGGAGAGAATGGAACTGGAAGTAGTTTCTTCCTGTGATGTATTTGCGGTGCTGCCGAGAAGCAGAATCAGTCCGATCAGGAGCAAAAACAGCACGCCGACGGTAACAATCAGCAGAATTGCCCGGTTATCACTGCGATGGCAGGGGCCACCGCACTCAGGACAGCGCCGACGATATTTTTTGAATTTCTTCTTGCACGAAGGGCAGTAATACATGGTCTTCAACCTTTCCTGTAACAGTTATAAAAAGTATACCATTACCATAGTGTAAAGTCAAGGAAACACAAAATGGGAAAAGGCAGAAAGATGAAATAAATCCTTGCATTTTTTGCCTTTTTAGAATATAATAAACTGATACTTTTTTACATAAACGATAAGGGGATTTATTGTGTATTTAAAATCATTGGAAGTGCAGGGCTTTAAGTCCTTTCCGGATAAAACGCTGATCCGGTTCGGTGATGACATCACCGCCATCGTCGGACCTAACGGTTCCGGTAAATCGAATATTTCCGATGCGATTCTTTGGGTCATGGGCGAGCAGAGCAGTAAGACACTCCGTGGCGCAAAGATGGAAGACGTGATCTTCGGCGGTACCCAAAAGCGTGCAGCGGTGGGCTTTGCCGAGGCTACTTTGACGTTGGATAATACGGATCGCGCGCTGCCTTACGATGCGGATGAAGTGTCCATCACCCGTCGGTATTATCGCAGCGGTGACAGTGAATACTATATCAACCGCCAATCCGCCAGACTGCGTGACATTAATGAGCTGTTCATGGATACCGGTTTGGGCCGGGAGGGTTATTCCAATATCGGTCAGGGCCGTATTGACGAGATTTTGTCCTTGAAGAGCGCAGACCGCCGGGAGATCTTTGAAGAAGCGGCAGGCATCTCTAAATATCGCCACCGCAAGGAAGAGACTGAGCGGAAGCTGGCCCATACGGAGGACAATCTGCTTCGTATCGGAGATAAGGTTTCGGAATTGGAATTGCAGCTGGATCCGTTAAAGGAACAGTCTGAAAAAGCAAAGAAATATCTGGAAATGAAAGAGGAACTCCAAGGGGTGGAAGTGGCCGTTTGGCTGGATACCTTGGACAAGCTCTCTGCGGCTGCCAAGAAGGCAGAGGAAGACTATGCCTCTGCGTCCTTTGTGCTGCAACAGGCCCATGAGGATCTGGATAAGCTCTACGCCCAGTCCGAGGAACTGTCCGTACTTTTGCGGCAGAAGGACGAGGAGCTGGAGACCGTCCGGGTCAAGGTGAATATGCTGGATGCTACCCATCAGCAGCTGGACGGCCAGATTGCCGTTTTGCGGGGCAATGTGGAGAACAATAACGGCAATATTCAGCGCATCGAGGAGGAACTCCGTGGCGAGCAGGATCGCAGCGGAGGCATCATTGCCCAGATCGAACAGACCAATGAACGGATTGCATCCATCGAATCGGAGCTGGCGCAGAAGAAGGAAGCCATCGATGCTTTGCAGCAGCAGCTGACCGCTATGACGGTCAGCGCTCAGGGCCTGACCCGTCAATTTTTGGAATTGCGGGGCAAGGAGTCCAGCCTGTCTGCCGATCTGGCAGGCCGGGAAGCGGATATCCGGGGCTTGGACGAGAGCATGGAGCAGACAGCGCAGCGGATGCAGATTCTGCAAACCGATCTGCATTCCGGTGAGGATAGACGGCAGACTGCGCAGGATGATCTGGATGCATGCCAAACGGATTTGTGCCGCGCCCGGGAGGATGTGACCGCCAATGAAAACACCATTTCCGGTTACACCCTGCGTCAGAATACCCGTCTGAAACGCCGGGACGAGCTGGCAGAGCTTCTGCGGGAACAGACAAGCAAATTGGATTCCATCACCGCCAAAACCCGTGTATTCCGGGCAATGGAGCGGGATTTTGACAGCTACAACAAGTCCGTCAAGGCGGTCATGCAGGAAAGCCAGAGAGGCGCGCTGCGGGGCGTCCACGGGCCGGTCTCCCGTCTGATCCGGACGGAGGATGAATATACCGTAGCCATCGAAATCGCACTGGGCGCTGCCATGCAGAACATTGTGGTGGGGGACAAGCAGGAAGGTAAGGCGGTTTTGTCTTATCTCAAACGCACCGGCACGGGTCGGGTCACCTGTCTGCCCATTTCCGAAATGCAGGGAAAGAAGCTCTCTGAAAGCGGCTTGGATAAGTGCCGTGGCTTTATTGGTATTGCCTCGGATTTGGTGCAATGTCAGGATCAGTACAAGGATGTAGTGGCCTATTTGCTGGCAAGAACCGTTCTTGTACAGGATATGGATGCAGCCATCGCTATGGCAGGAAAGTATAATAACCGCTTTAAGATCGTCACTTTGGACGGTCAGGTGATGAACCCCGGCGGTTCCATGACCGGCGGTGCTGTGAATAAGGAAGCCGGTATCCTTTCCCGGGCAAACGAACTGGAAAAGCTCACAGCCCAGGAAAAAGAACTGGAAAAAGAAAAGGCATCTACCGAGATCCAGTTGCAGGAAGCACAGCGGCAGGTGGATCAGGTGGAGTTTGAATTGGGTGCTGCCCGTGAGCAGCTGCGCACAGCGCAGGATCAGGTGCTGCGTTTGGAAGGTGCAGAAAAGCAGCACGAGATTTTGCTGGGTGCTATCGTAGATGCGATTGCCTCTGCCCAGCGGGAAATGGATGCTTTGCAGCAGCGTCAGCAGTTAGATCGGGAGCGTTATGCCGCAAATCAGGCGAAGATTCAGGTCTATACTGCGGAATTGGCACAGGTGCGTGCAACCATCGCCGGCTTGGAAGGCAGTCAGACGGAGACGGCGGAAAAAACCAATGTTTTGACCGAGGAAATGACAGAACTCCGTACAGCAGCTGCGGCTTTGGAAGCGGAAAAAGCCACCGCGCAGGTTCATATCGCAGATCTGCAAGGCCTGCGTAATGCCATGGCCGGTGACCGGGAGAACAAATTGGCACTGATCCGTCAGATCGAAGCGGATACCGCACGACTGGAAACGGAGATTGCGCAGGTCTTGAAGCGTCAGGAAGAAAACGATGCGGATGCCGATGCACAGCGCAAGGAAATGCAGAATGTACTGACGCAGCGCAGCGAAGCGGAGGCCACCAAGACCCGAAGCGAGCGGGAAGGTCAGGAAAAGAATAAGGATATTCTGAACATGGAGCGTGCCTGCGCGCTTTTGGAGCAGAAGAAGATTACCAGCTCCATGGAAGAAAAGCAGATCATCGACAAGCTGTGGGATTCTTATGGCCTGACACCCGGTACAGCACCGGAGCATCGTGGCCAGATCGAGTCCGTGGCGGCAGGCAATCGTCGGATTTCCGAACTGAAACGGAAAATCACCCTGCTTGGAACGCCGAATTTGGGTGCTATCGAGGAATATGCCCGTGTCAATGAGCGGTATTCTTACCTCTGCGAGCAAAGAGACGATGTCCTCACATCCAAGCGTGAGCTGGAAAGCATCATCCGGGATATTACCAAGGAAATGACCGTCATTTTCGTGGAAGAGTTTGCAAAGATCGACCGTTATTTCTCCGAAGTCTTTACGGAAATGTTCGGCGGCGGCAGCGGCCGGCTGATTCTGGAAAATCCGGAAGAGCCGCTGACCTGCGGCATTGAGATCCGGGTACAACCCCCCGGAAAGCAGCTGAAAACCATCACATTGCTCTCCGGCGGTGAAAAGGCCTTTGTGGCAACGGCTCTGTACTTTGCAATTTTGAAAGTGCGTCCCACGCCCTTCTGCCTGCTGGACGAGATCGATGCGGCTTTGGATGACCGAAATGTGGAGCGGTTTGCTACTTATTTGCGGAATTTGAGCAAAAAGACCCAGTTTATCGTTATCACCCACCGTCGTGGTACGATGGAAGCATCTGATGTGCTTTACGGTGTGACCATGCAGGAACAGGGTGTTTCCAAGCTGCTGCGCTTGGATCTGAACCAGATGGAAGAATATCTGGGCATTGTGGAATAGTATTGTCATTGCGAGGAGCGAAGCGACGTGGCAATCTCCAGCGGAGTTGGTGCATCCTATTTACCCCGGAGATTCCCACGCCAGTGTGAGCACTGGCTCGGAATGACATAAAATTGAAAGGAATCAATATGGGATTTTTTGATAAGATCAAAGCGGGAATGGCCAAAACCCGGGATGCGTTAAGCAATACCTTGGGAAGTGTCTTTTCCGGTTTCAGCGAAATCGACGACGATTTCTATGACGAGCTGGAAGAAAGCTTGATTTTGACTGACTTGGGCGTGGAAACCGCAACCAAGGCAACGGATCGCCTGCGAAAGACAATCAAGGAACAGCACATAAAAACCACGGAGGAAGCAAAATCCGCATTGAAGGATATCCTCGTGGAAATGCTGAATGTGGGCGATACGGCACTAAACCTGTCTACCACGCCTTCTGTTGTGCTGGTCATTGGCGTCAACGGCGTAGGCAAGACCACCACCATCGGCAAGATCGCCAATCAGTTGGTATCCCAAGGTAAAAAGGTGATGCTGGTAGCCGG
>JAZORJ010000045.1:0-3050 GCA_045656525.1 Faecousia sp.
TTTTTATGCAACACCTAACCGTGCTTCTGTTTCTGCCTGAATTTGTGCATAGTACTGATTTGCGGCCTCCAAGCCGGAACCCACAATAGCCATGGTGCGGTCATAGGACTCCCGACAGAAGCCCATGGTTTCTGCGGACAATTCCCCATTTTCCTGCCAATTGCTATCATCATCCATGGCGAGGATCTGGAAAATCGTCTTACCGTCTTTTTCGTACCGGTTCACCCAAGTGGGGGTCACCTTTGCTTTTTCCAGCAAAACCGTCCCGTCGGAGTATTTGACAAATGTTACCTGAAACAGCATACCGTCCTCGGTTTCAGCGGGGTAACTGGCACCTCTTCGGATATTGGACAGCAGATTGCCGGTAGAATACAGGCAAAGGGTTTTTTGATTTTCATCGTTTGTATTGGTCAGCAGCTCCACCGGCTGGGGCACATGGGCGTGGTTGCCCACGATCACATCGATACCCATATCGCACAACGCCTGCGCCATTTTCTTCTGCGTAGCATTCGCTTCGGTGTGGTATTCATCGCCCCAATGGATGTACAGCATGATCACCTCTGCACCGTCCGCCTTCATAGCTTCCAGTTCTGCGGAGAGTTTTCCATAAAAGCCTGTTAAGTCGTCATAGCTGAACGAGTTGACCAAAGCGGTCGCCTCTGCCGTCAAGGGAATGTAATTCAAAGATGCGTTTCCGTTTTCATCAAACCCGGTATTGTAGGTATAATTGATCATGCCAATGTTGATATTATTTACATTCTTAACGATGTAATTCTTATCTTCTTGGGTGTAACGGGTTCCGATATAGTCCAGATTCCGGTCCTTGATGATTTCCTGCGTACGGAAAAAGCCCGTGGTTCTGGTATCGAAGCTGTGGTTATTCGCCGTCAGCAGCATATCGAATCCGGCATTTTTCGCCGCATCTATGATGGCATCCGGTGCATTGAAGCAAGGATAGCCAGAATAATCATAGCCGTTGTTGTCCCCGCACAAGGTTCCTTCCATATTCGCCACCGCATAATCCACTTGGGATACAAACTGGGAGAAAGCAGAAAACACATGATTATAGTCGTATGTGTCAGTTTCCGCATTGTAACCGCTTTTGATGAGGCGGTTATGGAGCAGAATATCTCCGGAAACGCCAATAGTTGCGCAGTGGAGCTTTGTAATCGAGGGTTTGGAAGCCGGTTGGGAAACCGGCACGCTGGAAGACGGCGATGTGGAAATGCTGTTCTGCGTTTCCATCTGCGTCCCTTCCATCATCTGTTCCCGGATCATCCAAAATCCGCCCATGACCGCAAGACCGATCAAAGATACTGCAATCAAAATGCAGCCCAGCCATACACGAACCTTGCCGGCCGTATTGCGCCGGTCATGAAATTTATCTGCCATGTTCCCGTTCCTTTCAGATATTTTCTTTATTATACGATGGATTCTCCGGAAAGTAAACTGCTAATCTTTTCCCGCACCCTGTTTCTGTATTTGACAAATGTTCCTTTACGCATTAAAATGATGGGTAGATATTAATGATGAGGTGATCCCCTATGGACAAAAAACTTGGATTGGAAACGCTCTGCATTCAGGCTGGCTATACGCCCGGTAACGGCGAGCCCAGACAGATTCCTATTATTCAGAGCACAACTTTTAAATATGCAACTTCCGAGGACATGGGCAAGCTCTTTGATTTGGAAGCCAGCGGGTATTTCTACTCCCGTCTGCAAAACCCCACCTGTGATGCCGTAGCTGCCAAAATCGCCGCGCTGGAAGGCGGCACAGCCGCTATGCTCACCGGTTCCGGTCAGGCTGCCAACTTCTTTGCCATGTTCAATATCGCTTCCTGCGGCGATCACATTGTTTCCAGCTCCGCTATTTACGGCGGCAGCTTCAATCTGCTGGCCGTAACAATGAAGCGCATGGGCATCGAGGTGACTTTTGTTGATCCCGATTGTACCGAGGAAGAATTGCACGCTGCTTTCCGCCCCAACACCAAGCTGGTGTTCGGCGAGACCATCGCCAACCCTGCACTGACTGTGCTGGATATCGAAAAATTCGCCCGCGTGGCACACGCACACGGTGTCCCCCTGTTTGTGGACAACACCTTTGCTACGCCCATCAACTGCCGTCCCTTTGAGTGGGGCGCAGACATCGTGACCCACTCCACCACCAAGTATATGGACGGCCACGCCAGTGCTGTGGGCGGCTGTATTGTGGACAGCGGCAAGTTTGACTGGACCAAGTATCCGGACAAGTTCCCCGGTCTTTGCACCCCTGACGACAGCTATCATGGCGTCACTTATACCGAGCGCTTCGGCATTGAGGGTGCATTCATTACTAAATGTACTGTGCAGCTCATGCGCGATCTGGGTTCTATTCAGTCTCCTCAGAGTGCTTTCATTCTGAATTTGGGTCTGGAAAGTCTCCCCTTCCGCATGAAGCAGCATTGCGCCAACGCACAGAAGATTGCGGAATATCTGCAAAGCAACGAGAAGGTTACCTGGATCAAGTACTGCGGCCTGAAAGGCGACAAATATTACGATCTGGCCCAGAAGTATCTGCCCAACGGTTCCTGCGGTGTCATTGCCTTTGGTTTGAAGGGTGGCAGAAAAGCCGCAGAAACCTTTATGAAGCATCTGAAACTGGGTTCTATCGAAACCCACGTTGCCGATTCCCGTACCTGCTGTTTGCACCCCGCTTCCTCCACCCACCGTCAGATGACGGATGCGGAGCTGGATGCCGCCGGTGTTGGTGCCGACCTGATTCGTCTGAGCTGCGGTCTGGAAGATGCCGGTGATCTGATCGCCGATCTGGAACAGGCAATCGCCAAGGTATAACTATGGCAGATCAATATTCCCGTACCCGGCTTTTGCTGGGGGAAGACGGACTTTCTAAACTACGCCACGCCCGTGTCGCCGTTTTCGGTTTGGGTGGCGTTGGTGGCTATGCAGCAGAAGCACTGGCCAGATCCGGCATTGGACAGTTGGATCTGATCGACGATGATGAAATCAATGTAACAAATTTGAATCGTCAGATACTTGCGCTGCACTCTACCG
>JAZORJ010000046.1:0-7957 GCA_045656525.1 Faecousia sp.
GCACAAAGGTGATTATGTGCGACCAAGGCAAGTTCAGCCGATTGATGCCCTACACCTTTGCCCGGATTTCGGATGTGGATTATTTGATCTCGGATGCGCCTGGTCCGGAAGCGGTTGCAGCGGAAACGCAGGCAAATGGCGTAATAATTTTATAATTTTGACAAGCAGCGCAGCAAAATGGCTTCGCTGCTTGTCTTTTTTAACGAAATCAGAAAATACCTATTGACGAAAATGTTATAAAATGTTATAAATAACAGGATGTAACATAACCATGAGGAGGAAACTATCAAATGGCAAACGCAGTTATCATGCCCAAAGCGGGCATAACCGTGGAAAGCTGCATTATTGGTGAGTGGGTCAAGAAGGTTGGCGATCAGGTTAAGATCGGTGATGTGCTTTTTACCTATGAAACTGACAAGGCTTCTTTCGAATGTGAGTCCACCGCTGAGGGTGAACTGTTGGAAATCTTTTATGAAGAGGGCGATGAAGTACCCTGCTTGATCAATGTCTGTGCTATCGGCACCAAGGGCGAGGATTGCTCTAACCTTCGTGGCGGCAGCGCATCCGATGCACCTGCTGCTCCTGCCGCAGCTCCTGCTGCCGCCGCAGCTCCTGCCGCAGTAGCCTGCAATACCAAGGCACAGGCTGTTATTATGCCCAAGGCCGGTATTACCGTGGAAAGCTGCATCATCGGTGAGTGGTTGAAGCAGGTTGGTGATCAGGTCAAGATCGGCGACATTCTGTTTACATACGAAACCGACAAGGCTTCTTTCGAGTGCGAGTCCACCGCTGAGGGTGAGCTGCTGGCCATCTTCTTTGAAGAGGGCGACGAAGTGCCCTGTATGGAAAATGTCTGTGCAGTCGGTCCTAAGGGTGAGCCTACGGATTGCTTGAAGCCCGGCGCTGCTCCTGCTGTCGTGGAAGTGGCCGCTGCTGAGGTTGCAGCACCTGCTGTTGAGGCCGCTCCTGTGGCGGTTGCCAAGGACGGCGCTCCCGTCTCTCCCAGAGCTGCAAAGCTGGCTAAGGCTGCCGGTGTTGACGCCACTCTGGCTACCGGTACCGGTCCGAACGGCCGTATCATCGAGCGGGATGTGCAGAAGCTGATTGCGCAGGGCGTACCTGCTAAGGCAGCCGCTGCTCCTGCTCCTGTTGCAGAAAACGAGTACGAGGATGTGAAGTTCAGCGGCATCCGTCGTGCGATTTCCAAGTCCATGACCACCAGCCTGTCCACTATGGCACAGCTGACCCATACGGTTTCTTTCGATGCAACCGCAATTCTGAACTACCGCAAGGCGTTGAAGGCTGCCGGTGGCGACTATGCTGGCATCACTCTGGGCGACATCATTCTGTATGCCGTTTCCCGTACACTGCTGAACCACCCCGACCTGAACGCCAACATGCTGGATGACAATTCCATCCGTCTGTTTAAGCATGTAAATCTGGGTGTTGCTGTGGATACCCCCCGTGGCCTGATGGTTCCCACTATCCGCAATGCTGACCAGCTGAGCCTGTTGGAGATCTCCAAGGCTGTGAAGGAGCTGGCCGGTGAGTGCCGTGACGGTGCAATCAGCCCCGATAAGCTGTCCGGTGGCAGCTTCACCGTTTCCAATTTGGGTTCTATGGGCGTTGAGAGCTTCACTCCTGTTATCAATCCTCCTCAGACCGGCATTCTGGGTGTCTGTGGCACCATTGACCGCGTCCGCAAGGCAGCCGACGGCTCCATCGAGATTTATCCCGCTATGGGCCTGAGCCTGACTTATGATCACCGCGCAGTGGACGGTACTCCCGCCGCACGCTTCCAGAAGGAGCTGTGCAGCAATTTGGAGAATTTCACCACTTTGCTTGCCAAGTAATGTAAGGAGGATATAGCTATGCCTAAGAGTTTATTTGTGGATCCTTCCGTTGTGCGTGCACCCGGTAAGGTTACCTTCAATGATATTCCCGTAAACCAGTACAACAAGACCGTTAAGGAAGAACTGGAATCCGGAAAGTTCACCAAGGAAGATCTGATTCGTATCTTCCGGGATATGACTGTTCTGCGTGAGTTCGAAACCATGCTGAACCTCATTAAGACCCAAGGTTCTTACAACGGCATCGACCACACCTATCCCGGCCCTGCCCACCTGTCCACCGGTCAGGAGTCTGCTTGTGTCGGTCAAGCCTATCTGCTGGATGAAAACGACTTTGCTTTCGGTTCTCACCGCTCCCACTCCGAAATTCTGGCTAAGGCCCTGTCCACCATCAACAAGATGAGCGACGAGCAGCTGATGAACGTCATGGAGAACTTCCTGGAAGGCAAGTGCCTCCGGGCGACCCAGAAGCTGGGCGAAACCAAGGACGTTAAGGAACTGGCTATCCGCTTCATTCTGTACGGCACACTGGCAGAAATCTTTGCCCGTGAAAGCGGCTTCCATATGGGTATGGGCGGCTCCATGCACGCATTCTTCCTGCCCTTCGGAATTTACCCCAATAACGCCATCGTTGGCGGCAGCGGTACGATTTCTACCGGCGCTGCTCTGTATAAGAAGGTCAACAACAAGAAGGGCATCTGTGTCTGCAATGTCGGTGACGCTGCCATGGCCCGTGGCCCTGTTTGGGAAGCGCTGAACTTCTCCGCCATGGATCAGTACAAGAATCTGTGGGAGAGCCACAATGACGGCATGCCCATTCTGTACAATATCTTCAATAACTCCTACGGCATGGGCGATCAAACCAGAGGTGAGACCATGGGTCAGGGCTGCATGAGCCGTATCGCCTCCGGTGTCAGCCCCACGCAGTTCCATGCTGAGACTGTTGACGGTTTCAATCCTTTGGCAGTTATCGATGCCATGGAGCGGAAGCTGGAACTGCTGCGTAACGGTCAGGGCCCTGTGATGCTGGAAACTCTGACTTACCGTTTCTCCGGTCACTCCGTTTCCGACCAGAACGCATATCGTACCAAGGAAGAGATCGATGCATGGAAGGAAGTTGACCCCATCCTGACCTATCCTGCCAAGCTGATCGAGGCTGGCGTTATGACGCAGGAAGATGTGGATGCTATCCTGAAAGAGACCTCCGACCGGATGACCATGATCTGCAAGGCGGCTGCTGATCCCGTATTCAGCCCCTACTGCGACTTCAAGAAGGATCCTGCTGTCGTGGAGCGCATTATGTTCTCCAACCAGAAGATCGACAAGCTGGATGACCGTGAGCCCGAGTTCACCGTCCCCAAGGAAGAGGCCGAGGGCTACAAGAAGATCAAGGCCAAGGAACGCAGCCCCTTCGACAAGGACGGCAAGCCCGTTTCCAAGATGAAGCTGTATAACCTCCGGGACGGTCTGTCCGAGGTTATCTGGGATCGCTTCTACGAAGATCCCACCATGATCGCCTACGGCGAAGACTGCCGTGACTGGGGTGGCGCATTTGCTGTCTACCGCGGCATGATGGACGCTCTGCCCCACAGCCGTCTGTTCATCTCTCCTCTGGCTGAGGGCGCAATTGTCGGTACTGCTGTCGGTTACGCTCTGTCCGGCGGCCGTGCATTGGTAGAGCTGATGTACGCGGACTTCATCGGCTGCGCCGGTGACGAAATTTTCAACCAGATGTCCAAGTGGCAGGCTATGTCCGCCGGTATTTTGAAGATGCCTCTGGTGCTGCGTGTTTCCGTCGGCTCCAAGTACGGTGCACAGCACTCTCAGGACTGGACCGCTCTGTGTGCCCACATTCCCGGCTTGAAAGTTTGCTTCCCTGCAACACCTTGGGAAGCTAAGGGCTTGATGGAATCCGCATTGAAGGGTACGGACCCCGTTGTGTTCTTTGAATCTCAGAGAATTTACGATGTGGGCGAGCAGTTCCACGAGGGCGGCGTTCCCGAAGAGCGTTACGAGATCGAAATCGGCGACACCAACAAGGTTCGCGACGGTAAGGACATCACCATCCTGACCATCGGTGCAGTTCTGTACCGTGCAATGGATGCCGTTAAGACTCTGTCCGAGAAGTACGGCATGGAAGCCGATGTGATCAACCTGCACTCCCTGTCTCCTCTGGACTACACCAAGATCGTGGAGTCCGTCCGCAAGACCGGTAAGGTTCTGCTGGTCCCCGATGCCTGCGCCCGTGGTTCTTTCCTGAACGATGTGGCCAAGACCATCACCGAGCTGTGCTTCGACGATCTGGACGCACCTCCCGTTGTGGTTGGCGCCCGGAACTGGATCACACCTCCTTTCGAGTTCGACGAATTCTTCTTCCCTCAGGCAAGCTGGATTCTGGATACCATCAACGAGAAGCTGGTACCCCTGCCCGGCTACGAGAATGTTACCACCTGCGACGAGGCAGAAACCATTCGTCGTGCAAAGGCCGGCGTCTAAGCGCCTATGGAAATCAGGCGGACTGCCAATGCAGGTGTCCTGCTGACGCAGGACGAAACAAAGATTTTACTGGATGGCGTGTGCCGGGAGGTTTATTCCTACCCGGCCACTCCTGCGGTTATCAGGCAGGAACTGACAGATTGCCCACCGGATGCAGTGTTGTTTACCCATGAACATGCGGACCATTTTGATCCGGATTATCTTCAAAGAGTCAAGCCAACTAAGTTGGCAGGGAAGGTGAAGATCACTTCCGTTCCCACCCGGCATATGGGCCATTACGGCAAGACCACACCCCACCAAAGTTTTGTGGTGGAGGGGAGCAAAACAGTTTGGTTTCTGGGGGATGCATCGCCCACGGAATTGAGAAAACTGTCTGACTTTCCAAAGCCGGATGTTTTAATGATTCCGTATCCCTATATCAGCACCCCGGCTGGGCTGAAAATGGTAGAAGCGCTGCTGCCATGCAAGATTGTCCTTTTGCATATGCCGCTTCCGGAAAATGATCCTGAAAAGATTTGGCAGAGCGTGCAGGCTGGTATGGAATATCTGAAAGCGTATTTGTATGTGCCCGAAATGGGCGAAACATTTCACATTTAATCTCTGAAAGGAGAGTTTTCCCATGATTATTACACAGAAAAAGCCCGTAGAAGAAGTCTTGGCAATGGTAGCCGATGCAAAGACCGTCGGCATCGTTGGCTGTGGCAGCTGTGCTACTGCCTGCCAGACCGGCGGTGAACCCCAGATCGCAGAACTGACTGCAATTTTGGAGCAGGCCGGCAAGAAGGTGGTCGCTACCACTGTTGCAGATTACTGCTGCATGAACCTTGGTGTTAAGACCAAGATGAAAGCCATCAACGCCGCAGAACCGGACTGCGTGATTTGTATGTCCTGCGGAGACGGTGTACAATGCGTTGCCAAGAATGCAAACAATAAACCCGTTTACCCCTCTAACAACACCATGTACCTTGGCGAAGCTGTCAAGTTCGGTGTATGGGAGGAAGCCTGCCGTTTCTGCGGTGAGTGCGTGCTGGGTCAGACCGGTGCGATTTGCCCCATTACCCAGTGCGCCAAGAGCTTGGTCAATGGCCCCTGCGGCGGCCAGAAGAACGGCAAGTGCGAGGTCAATCCCGAGAATGACTGCGCTTGGATCAAGATCTATAACCGTTTGGAGGCTACCGGCCAGCTGGAAAAACTGACCCAGACCCGTAAGGATAAGGGTTACGGCGATTTCGCTTATCCCAGAACCATTAGTTTGAGGGGGAAGAAATAATGAGTTTACTGAAAGACGCATTGGAATCCGGCAAATTTGGCGTTACCGCTGAAATGGCGCCCCCCAAGGGTTATGACTTTACCGAACAGATGGAAGCCGCTGAACTGCTCAAAGGCAAGGTTCATGGCGTGAATGTTACCGATATGCAGTCTGCCAGCTTGAAGGCTACCGGCTTGGGCCTGTGTATCAAACTGAAACAGGCAGGCGTAGAGCCTATTTTGCAGATGACCGGCCGTGACCGTAACCGTATGGCCCTCATGGGCGATGCTCTTGCCGCTGCCAGCTTTGGCATCGACACTATGCTGGCCTTGACCGGTGACCACCCCGTTGTGGGCGACTGCAAGGACAGCAAGCCTGTTTACGACTTGGACTCCGTTGGCATTTTGAAAATGCTGAGCCAAATGGAGCAGTCCGGCTGCGACTGCGGCGGCAATGAGCTGGCCGGCGGCGCACCCAAGATCTACAAAGGTGCATCTGTCACCCCTGTCTATGAGCCTCTGTTCCTGCAACTGAACAAGCTGCGCCAGAAGGTGGAAGCCGGTGCTATGTACATCCAGACGCAGGGTATTTTTGACTTGGATACCTTCAAGCGTTTCATGGAGCAGGTGGACATGATGGGTATCAAGACCCATATCATGGCCGGTATCATCCCCTTGAAGTCCGCCGGTATGGCCAAGTACATGAACGAAAATGTTCCCGGTATCGATGTGCCTCAGGATATGATCGACCGTCTGGCCGCTGCCGCCGCAGAAGGCAAGGAAAAGGGCATTAAGGGCCTGCCCATGCAACTGGGTATCGAGATGGCCGCGGAGATGATCGCAAAGATCAAGGACGAAAAGCTGTGCGACGGTGTGCATATTATGGCCATCGGTGCGGAAAAGAATGTGCCCACCATTCTGGATAAGGCCGGAATTGCCATCGCTTAATTTGGAGGATACAAAATGAAAACAAAAGCCGTTCGTATTTACGGTAAAAACGACCTGCGCTTGGACGAAGTCGAGCTGCCTGAGATCGGTGCTGACGGTGTTCGTGTCCGTGTGATTTCCGACAGCCTGTGTATGTCCAGCTATAAGGCCGCCATCGAAGGTGGCGACCACAAGCGTGTTCCCAGTAACTGTCATGAGAATCCCACCGTTGTGGGTCACGAATTCTGCGGAGATATCGTGGAGGTCGGCGAAAATTGGAAGCATAAGTATAAGGTGGGCGACAAGTTTGTTATTCAGCCTGCTCATTTCCACAACGGCTCTCAGGAAGCCCCCGGCTACTCCTATAACTACTGCGGCGGTAACGCCCAGTACGGCAATGTACCCATTGAAACCTTGCTGGAAAACTGCCTGCTGCCCTACAATTCCGATACATATTACTATGGCTCTCTGGCTGAGCCTTTGAGTTGCGTTATCGGCACATTCCATGCCATGTATCACACCAAGGCCGGTTCTTATGTCCACGAAATGGGCATCAAGGAGGGCGGCAAGATGGCATTGCTTGCCTCCGTTGGCCCTATGGGTCTGGCGGCTATTGATTACGCCATCCACTGCGATCGCCGTCCCAGCCTGCTGGTGGTAACCGATATCGACGAAGCTCGTTTGGAGCGCGCCGCATCCATCTACACGGTGGAAGAGGCCGCCAAAAACGGTATCGAACTGCACTATGTGAACACCCGCATGGAAAATGCCACGGCATACCTGCGCGAACTGACCGGCGGCACCGGCTATGACGATGTGGTTTGCTTTGCTCCGGTTAAGCCTGTTATTGAACAGGCTGACGACATTCTGGGCTTCGACGGCTGCCTGAACTTCTTTGCAGGTCCTACCGATTCCCAGTTTAAGGCACCTTTCAACTGGTACAATGTCCACTACCTGTACACCCATGTGGTGGGCACCTCCGGCGGTAACACCAACGATATGCAGGAAGCCATTGAGATGATGAATGCCGGCAAGCTGAATCCCTCCGCGCTGGTTACCCACATCGGTGGCCTGAATGCGGTGGTGGAGACCACCTTGAATCTGCCCAAGATTCCCGGCGGCAAGAAGCTGATCTATAACCATATCGATCTGCCTCTGACTGCTATTGCCGATTTCGAGGAAGCCGGTAAGACCGATCCTCTGTTTGCAGAGCTGGATAAAATCTGCAAGGCAAACAACAATCTGTGGAGCCCCGAGGCGGAAAAATACCTGCTGGCTAACGCCAAGAAGATCTAAAATACATAGAAAAAACGCCCGGAAATCCGGGCGTTTTCTTATTTTTGAAGTTCTTTCAGCAATTCTTCCGTATCATATACAATGGCCGCCGCACCAGCCTGTTGCATTTCTTCCACAAGACCGTAGCCCCATGCTACACC